>JBGSKB010000726.1:0-1873 GCA_041741395.1 Melioribacteraceae bacterium | reverse complement strand
TTAGAAAAAATTGAAACGGAAAAAATAAATTCAAATGTGGATATAATAAAAGTTTATGCCGGAATTAAAGAAAATATTTTCAAATTAATTGCCGATACAAAAATTGATGGATTAGTTGTTGAAGCTCTTGGAGTTGGTAATGTTCCGCCGCCGGCATTTGAAGGAATAAAATATGTATTGAGCAAAAATATTCCGGTGGTATTGGTTTCGCGTTGCCCCGCCGGAGAAACTTTAGATATTTACAGTTATGAAGGTGCTGGGAAATGGTTAAAGAAATCAGGAGTAATATTTTCTGATTACTTAAATGGACAAAAAGCCAGAATTAAATTAATGCTTGCATTGGGAAAAGGATTGAAATCTAAAGAATTACAAAAGATTTTTGAGAGTTAAAAATATTTTTAATTTTGTTTCCAAAATGGTTTAACTTGTAATTTTTTTAAAACGTTAACAACAGTTTAGAATTAATTATCAAAAAAGTTGAAAATTTTATTTAAAGTTATATTATTAATTTCTGCCGAAATTATATACGTTCCACTTGATAAAAATCCCAAATTAATATTATCTGAATTTTCATAATTATTTTTTTGGCTTGAAAATTTATAAACTTGCTGTCCAAGAATATTAAATATTCTGATTTCTAATTCGCCGATCTGTTCATTCTTAATAGAATATTTTAAATGGCCATAAGAAGGATTAGGATATATTTCAAAATTTGTTTTAGATTGATGATTATTGTTTTTAATAGATGTTGGTTTTCCAATTAATTGCAAAATTCCATAATCATCACTATTCATCCAATGGTCATTATAATGTTCTTCTGTTACAAAAACTGAACCGAAAAAATTATCTCTCAACTTTGGAATTTCGTTTGGATCGTCATTATCACAATATGCTACTGAAAGACCAATAATATCATTTGATTTTAATGATACTTTTGAAGCTTCATGATTTTCAATATCGTAAGTATCATTATAAACTTTTAATGAAAATTCCCAGCAATATTTATCACCGATTTTACGCAAAGTTAAATCTGGGAAATGGCTAGCATAATTCATAGTTAAACTGTTCGTCCAACTTGTCCCGGCAAAATCTAAAGCAACAAAATTAGAATTGACACTATCTTCCTGAGGAAAGTCAATTGAAATGTGATAAGAAAATGCATTCTCTGCATTTGTCCCAGCAACCTTATCATCAAATATATGATCTCCGCCTGAATGATCTTGATCAATAAAGATTTCTATAATATCATAATTATAACTTTCGTTGTTTCCTTTAAATTCAAAACCATCAACCCAAACGTCGTCATATACTTCAAACAAAAAATACAGAAGGTTTGTTTCGGGTGACCACAAAATTTTATAATGTCCATAATAGTCTGAGGAATCAAAATCTTCGCCGTAAGGTATCCAAACCTGACCAATACTCTGCCAGAATGTTTCATTCCAGGCAATATCGGTCATTAAACCATCTATAATAGGCACCTCCTCAGCTTGTATAACTTTTACAGTATCGTCTTGAGTTAGTATATTTGAATTGATTTTACAATTTGTAACTAAAAGAATTAAAATCAAAATAACTTTTCTCATTTAGTTTGTATTTTAATTGGTGAATAATTATCTCGGCATTATTTAGCTAACTACATTTACAATTTTAAATAACACAACTTTTTAAAAGAATTTAACTATTGCTTTTCCCAACCATATTTTCGGGTGCAAGTAATTTATCCAATTCTTCTTCGGATAATAATCCCTTTTCCAAAACCAATTCGTAAATTCCTCTATTGTTTTGCAATGCTTCTTTTGCAAGCTGCGTACTTGTTTCATAACCCAAAACTGGATTTAATGCAGTAATTAATCCAATACTATTTTTTACT
>JBGSKB010000725.1:0-6255 GCA_041741395.1 Melioribacteraceae bacterium | reverse complement strand
TGTTGAAATACTTGGTTTTTTAATATCACAATCAATTAATAAAACTTTTTTGCCTGATTGTGCAATTGTAATTGCTAAATTTGCTGCAGCAGTTGATTTTCCGGCATTTTCTTCGCAGCTTGTAATCATAACTTTTTTAGGTTGACCGGAAATTTTTGCACTGAGCTTTGTTTCCAAAGTTCTGAAAGCTTCTTTAAATCTGAATTTATCATCCATCATGCTTACAAATTTATCACTAACTTTATCTGTAGTTGAAATTGTATTTTTTAATTCTTTATCATAAGGTGGAATTACACTTAAAATTGGGAAATTAAATTTGCGTTCAATATCAGAAATATCATTTATTTTTTTATCATTAAAGTGAACGAAAATTGCTCCAACCAATCCCAGAAGTAATCCAAATAAACTAGCTAAAACTAAATTTAATTTTTTATTAGGAGATATTGGTTTTATTGACTCAATTGCCTTATCAAGAATAATAATATCTTGAAGTTTAGAAAGTTCTGCAACTCTCATTTCTTCACGTTTTTCAAGAAGTAAATTGTACATTTTTTCGTACGCTTCTTTTTGACGCATTAAACCGGCAAGTTTACTTTCTTGTTCTGGTAATTTTTCCAAATCGCCGGAATATTTTGAAATTAAACTATTAATATTTTCTAATTTATTTTTTTGTGAATTTGAAATAATTTTTAATGCAGTTAAAGTATTGTGATTATATTTTGTCAGCTCCGATTTAATTCTGCTGATTTGTTCATCTAATAAAACAACATCCGGATGAAGTTCTGTTCGTCTTTGTAAAAGTTCAAGTCTTTGTAATTCTGTTTTTGTTAGTTCCTTCATTAAATTCAAAAATGGTGTATCATAAGAAGTATATTCTTCTGGTGTTAAATAGGTTTGATCAACATACCCATCAGTATTAATTTGTTTTTCAATATCTCTGAATTTATTTTTATTTACGCCTAGATCAAGCTCAGCATTAAGTTTTTCTGATTCTAAATTGCTTAAGAATTCCACCAGTTGTTTTGATTGCTCATCAATTTGTACAATTTTTTCTTGTGATTTAAATGAACTTAATTCACCTTCTGCATTTTCTAAATTATGCGCAACATCTTTTAATCTGTCATCAATAAAAGTAAAAGAATGTTTAACATTGTCTTTTTGTAAATCAACTCTGCTTTGTTTGTATTCCTCTGCAAGAGAATTTGCAATTTCTTTTGTCGTAAAGGAATAACTTGATTTAGCAAATAATTCGAAAATATTTGTTTTAATTTTCTTTTCAGTTGATACATTTAGAAATAAATCTTCAAGAACTTCATTATAATCTAAAGTTTCAAAATGAATTTCGCATCCGGAAGTATTTTGCGCCCAATCGATATTAATATTCCATTCATTTGAAGAAAGATTTGAATATTTTTTCCCGTCAGTTGAAACGCTTTCTCTGTATTTATTTAAAACATCAAAATTATTATTCTTCTTTGCCAAAATTGTAAATTGGTTCTCATGGGTTCTCAGTCCAATGTTTAAATTATTTATTTTTGGGAAGGAAGTCGGATATTCGTTTAAAGAATAATTATGTTGATATTCAGTTAATGGTAAATCAATAATTGTAACAGTTCCGTCTTGTTCAATAATTTTTGAAATAATAATATTTAGAGAGAGTTTTTCAATAACCGAATTTAAAACTTGTCGAGTTTGAACTAACTGCATTTCAGTTTCAAGTTCATCTTGAGTTCTACCGCTTAAAATAGTTTTAATAACATCATTATCTTTTTGATCAGCAAGAATTTCTTTTTTAAGAAGAACTGAGCTTTGGTAGACTGGACTTTTAAAAGTATTGTAAATTATTGCTGCAATTAGAGAAAGTAAAATAAAGGAAAGAATAATTAACTTTCTCTTCATAAAAATTCTAAAAATTTCTTTCAAGGAAATTTCGGATTTTTTAATGTATTTATTTCGGCTCATTTTATAACCCTTATGCTCTAAATTTTTATCTTGTGAATAAACTTGCAATTGCTGCTAAAACCGCAACTCCGGAAACTATTACAGAAGCATCTCTAACACCAACTAACCATTTTCGTGGAACATAAACTTTGTCACCGGATTCTAAACCGATATCTGCTAAATTATTATTGCCTTCTAAAAATTTTTCTAGATCAACTTCCATTTGAGAATCGTTTCTTACGATCGATAATTCATCAATATTTGAATCACTTGTTTCACCACCGGCTAATGATAAAAGATCGGAAATTGTTTCGAAACCGGTTAAATAATAAACTCCGGGTTTTCCGACTTCTCCTAAAATATCCACTCTGTAAAGCGGTTGAATGCTTAATTCGGGATTTCTATAAATTTTAGAATATTCAGCAATTATTTCATTTCTTAAATCATTAAAATCACATTCAACAGAATTTAACATTCCCAAATAAGGAAGATGAATTTTTCCGTTATCTTGAATAAAATAATCACCGGTTAAATTTTCTGTGATATTGTAAAAATTTATTCTAATTCCATCGCCGGGTTTAAGATTTTGTCCCAAGATGCTTAGTGATGTAATCACTAAAAATATTGCAATAGTAAGCTTTTTCATATATAACTTCATTGTTTATTTGAAATTTCACGATTTAAGTCTAAAATAGAATTACAGTCTCAAATAAATATAAATTTTAATATAAAATTGTGATATGGGACAAAGGATTTTATTAATTAAAGTTAATCTGATACAAATAAATAGAAATCAAAAATTATTACTAATTATTATCGAGTTTTTTTAACAACTCTATAACATTTTCAACTAATCCGGTGCTTGCATTCCAAGATGTAATATTTGGATATACTTGCGCTGAAGTTGCCAGTAATATATTTGTTCCTTCTAAATGTAAATTCGGTTTTATTTTTGAATATCCTAAAGGATAAATTGGCTCTACAAATGGGGCTTTAAAAATTTTTATATCGGCAATATCGTTTTCGGTAAAGTTCAAATCCGGATAAAGATTTATTAATTGTTTTTTCCATCTTTCAGAAATGGATTTTCCATCTTCTTTGAATAATTGAGAATCTCTGTTACAATATTTCATAACGTAAACCATATTCATATTGCCGTATTGAGATTTATCAACTAACTCTGTCATTTCAACAACACCGTCAAATTCTGTATTTGAGTTTACAACTGGTGTCCAATAATAATTATCCAAAGGTCTTTTTAGGAAAAACATTGCGTTTACAACACCTTGGTATATTAGTTTTGGATCAGAAAATTTTTCTTTCAAATTTGTATCTTTAACTAAATCTGCAAAAAGGGGAATTGGAATTGTTGAAATTACCCAATCCGCATTAATAGTTTGTTTTTCTAAAACTACATCAATTCCTTTTTCTTTTTGTACTAATTTCTTAACTGGTGAATTAACTAAAATATTTCCGCCATTGGATTTTATATTTTCTTCAATTGCATCAATAAAACCTTTTAATCCGCATTTTAAATATCCGCGTGTTGCAACATTTTTTTCTCTACCCAATCTTTGCCAAATATACAATGATGGAAGATTTCCGGAGTGATCGCCAAATTTGGAGAGAAATAATTGCTTTAAAAGTTTATTCCAAACATTTTCACCGTATAATTTCTTAAACCATTTTTCAATTGGTAGATTATCTAAATCTTTTCCTTTACCCAAAAATCTTAATGAAAGTCTTACAACTCCGAATCTTAATCGTTCTATAAAACTTATTGGTTTAAATTTTAGTAAATCAAAGGGAGTGTTAAATGAATATCTTTTTCCATCAACAATAAAACCCATTCTGGTTGGCTTCCAATATAGCTGATCTGTAATTCCAACATCATCAATTAATTTTAAAAGTGGACCGTCTGATGGCATTTGGCAATGATAGAATTTATCTATCCAATTTTCATTATGCTTGAAAAAAGTTCCTAATCCGCCAAGCTGATCATTTGCTTCGATAAGAGTAACTTTATATCCGTCTTTCGCTAATTTTTGAGCAGAAGCTAAACCGGCAATTCCGCCGCCAATAACAACAATATTTTTCATAAATTATATTCTTCTCGGACTTGGTGAAACGCGGTCTCTAATTCCTAACTTAAAATACTGCATAATAGTTTTGAACAATTTTAATTTGCTTGCACCTAGTTTTCTATCGTATCTTAAGAAAAAAGGAATTTCAATTATTTTTGGCGACCAATGTCTGAGTTTTAAAAGAAGCTCAACCATACATGCAAAACCTTGTTCATTAACCAATGTTTCACCAAAATGGAAGGAAACTTTTTGAAGCATACTAACTCGGTAAGCTCTATATCCGCTTGTGAAATCATTTATATCGTTCAAAGGAAGAATTGTTTTAAATACAAAACTTGCACCGCGTGAAAGAAATCTTCTGAATATTGGAGCACTTTCATCATTACCGCCATTTACAAAACGTGAAGCAATTACAATATCAGCACCATTTTCAATTTTCTCAATCATTTGATCCATCAAATTTACATCATGAGTATCATCAGCATCCATAATAATTATAATATCATTTATTGTTGCCTGAGATAAAGCTTCCTTAATTCCTGTTTGAACAGCTTGGCCCAAACCCATATTTTTTTCATGATTAACTAATGTTAAATTTAAGTTTTCAGCAGCTTTAATTGTTACATCAGCAGTTTTATCTTTTGAACCGTCATTAACAACTACAACTTTTACTTGAACGTTATGAGTAGAATTTATCTCTGAAATTCTTTTTAAAAGATTCGGAAGTGATTCCTCTTCATTATAAGCAGGTAAAACAAAATACACATTTTCAACTTTTTGCAAAGTAGGTGTATGTTCAAACTCCAATGTTTGAGCCGATGAAAATGTTTTTTGATTTAACATTGCACTTAAAAAAAGATTTCGACTTAGTGTTTTTGATACAACCATTTTTCGTCCTTTCTAAATTTCATTAAACTTTTAAGCAAATGTAAAGAAGTTATTTAAGTTTTTTGTGACTTAAAACAATAAATAAACATTACAGAAATAAAACTGAAATTTAAAATATTTCAATTATTCAAAATTTTAAATAGAATATAAATTCTAAAATTTTTCTCAGCATTGAAGAATGACCTTTCTATACTATATTTTGATGAATAATCAAATTATAATTCCTCGGGTTCTTCTTTTTATTAATTATTATGTTTAAATTATTTGCTTAATTTTAAGGGTTTTATCAATCTATTGATTTAGAAAATTAAAAAATTTTGATAAATAATACTATAATTCTAAAATAAATTTTATTGAACGTTAATATTTGAAAATATTTATGCTACTTAAAATTTAAAAATGTAGCTTAGTTGGCGAAGCTGTAATTCATTAATTTGTATTATCGGAAATAAATAACAATAACGTAAAACAATTTTAAGAGAATAATTATGAAAGTTCCATTATTAGACCTCAAAATGCAGTATCAATCACTAAAAAATGAATTGGATGAAGCAATATTAAAAGTTGCGGAATCACAATATTTTATTTTAGGTCCGGAAGTTCAAAAACTTGAAGAAGCAACTTGTAAATTTTTAGGAGCAAAAAGAGCAATTGGAGTCTCTTCCGGCACAGATGCACTTTTAGTTGCCTTAATGGCAATTGATATTATGCCGGGTGATGAAGTTATTGTTCCGACTTATTCTTTTTTTGCAACTGCTGGAGTTGTTTCAAGATTAAATGCTGTTCCGGTTTTTGTTGATAGTGATCCGGTAACTTTTAATATTGATCCAAATAAAATTGTTGAGAAAATTACAAATAAAACTAAAGCAATTATTCCGGTTCATTTATATGGACAAAGTGCCGATATGGATCCGATAATGAAAATTGCTAAAAACTATAATTTAAAGGTAATTGAAGATGGCGCACAAGCTATTTCAGCTCAATATAAAGATGGAAAATGTGTTGGAACTATTGGTGATATTGGATGTTATTCTTATTTTCCAAGTAAAAATTTAGGGTGTTTTGGCGATGGCGGGATGGTTGTTACAAATGATGATGAACTTGGACAAAAGTTAAAAATTTTACGAGTTCATGGAGGAGATCCGAAATATTATCACAAAGTAATAGGCGGAAATTTTAGAATTGATGCAATTCAAGCAGCTGTTCTAAATGTTAAACTTCCACATTTGGATTCTTGGTCAGAGCAAAGAAGAAAAAATGCCGAATTATATAATTCACTTTTTAAATCTTCGGGACTTGCAGATAGTGTGGGAATTACAGAATTTGATTCAAAGAATAAAGT
>JBGSKB010000724.1:0-1943 GCA_041741395.1 Melioribacteraceae bacterium | reverse complement strand
AAAGGTGACCAACTTCCTTAAAATTTATGACAATGGATATTTCTGCTTCAGCCACAAAAATTGGAGGGATAAAAATGATCGATGTTAAGTAGGCAATTAATCCGCCAACAATTCCACCAACGAGTAATAACCACCAATTTTGGAAGATTTTTTCGTTGCTGCGAATGTTAGAAAACTGTCCCATAATATTTCTAAGTTGATCCTTCTACCTGATTATATGATGATTTCAAATATTGTTCAGGTATAATTCAAACACAATGATCTAAAATCATAGGTTTCCCCAGAAATTATTTTATATTTTTTCCGCAATTGAAACACTCATAGCATTTATCGTTTTGGCTCGAATTCCCACTGACCCCAAAAATATTTTCTTTGCAGGCTTATCTATAAACCGCCTTTTGATGTTAGGAGTAATGCTCTTAATTTTAGGTTTGTGTGTTTTTCAATTATTTCGATTGAAAATCTCGTCTCATGAACCCAGGTTTCTACTTAACATAAACAAATTTTTTACTAATAATGAATGGATATATTATCTAATTATATTTTTTTGTTGGTTTTTGATCATTTTTCCGGCTTATCGATTTGGAAAATATGAAGTTATTTATTCACGATTACAGCCTTTAATTATTTTAATTTCAGCATTAATTTTTACATTCTTGATATTGCTCAAATTTAAAATAAACAAGTCAAAAACTAATTTTTTTTCAAATTTAAATTTCAAAATTTTACTAATTTTCCTTCTAACCGTTGCGATAGTTTGGATTTTCTTAATTACTACAAGAATTGGATTGGACATTGATCATGATTTTTGGGGTGGGGCAGCTACTCCAATACTTCCCCTGGTGCTTATTACTTCGTTATTTATCCCTATTTTATTAACTTCTCTTTGGAAAAAAAGTGATTCAACTGAAAATAAAGGGAATTGGATAATTAAGTTTTTTCCAATATTTTTGTTTTTATCAGCAATACTCATTTGGAATTTAGAGCCTTTTACTCCCCATTTTTTTGCACCAAAGGTCAGAGCTCCCAATTATGAATACTATCCATATTCGGATGCTCAAATTTATGATATGACTGCCCAATCCTTGTTGAATGGAGAAGGGTACATGAACAGGGGGTATGTCCAAAGACCTTTGTATGGCTTTATGCTATTTCTGTTTCATACTTTAGTTGGACAAAAATACCTAAATGTTGTTTTTTTACAAACAATCCTTTATGCTTTTTTTCCGGTTTTGATGTTTTATCTTGGAAAAAGATTATTTTCGCCATTTATCGGTATTTCTTTAGGTGTACTATCAGTTTTACGAGAATTAACAGCTCTCCAGGCTTCGTCTTACATGGAAATTGTCCATTCAAAGTTGTATATGACGGATAATTGGGCAAGTTTTTTTGCCTTGCTCATTACTTTGTTAGTAATAATTTGGTTCATGAATAAAAAAGAAAATCATTTGCTTTTAGTTCTTATAGGTACAATTATGGGGATCAGTTTGTTGATGAGAATCAATTTATTGCTTATATTCATACCAGTCATTGTGACTGTCTTTTTAAAAAACATTAGTAATTTTAAAAGTAGGTTCCTGAGAATTGGAATCTTGGGATTGTCATGTTTTATTATTCTATTGCCCTGGATGTTTAGAAATTATTATCAAATCGGAGAATTTGGGATTGAACCTCAAAAATTCAGAATGGTGATTGAGACCAGGTTTGGCATTGAAGAAAATACAGATTCAAGTGAATCTGGAACCACAAAACCTTCTCAAATGATCATGCCTGAAATCAATACGAATAATTTTCTTAATAAAATCGATACGGATAGTTTTCTTAACATTTTAAAATTCACAACTGCAAATTTTTTACATAATGAAATACATTCTGTGCTAATTTTTCCGAATTCAATATTTGCCGAATCTATCAGAGGGGTAATTAAGAATAATGCTTATATT
>JBGSKB010000723.1:0-8831 GCA_041741395.1 Melioribacteraceae bacterium | reverse complement strand
TCATTAAATGTTTTTCCAAAATTTTCCAAAAGAATACAAATCATTGAGAACTTAACTCCAAATTTGATGGAAGAATTAAATGTCCCCGGTATTTCAATCAGCGTTATTCAAAAAAAAGAGATTGTATATTCAAAAAGTTTTGGTGTGACAAATGCTGACTCAGAAATTCCAACTAATGAAAATACAATGTTCGAAGCTTGTTCAATGAGCAAACCAGTTTTTGCTTTTTTAACTCTTCAATTAGTTGAACAAGGAAAACTTGATTTGGACAAACCACTTTTTGAATACTTACCAGAATATTTTGTAAGTGATGATGAGGAATATTCAAAGCAAATAACTGCAAGGATGATCTTATCTCATACCAGTGGGATGCCAAACTGGCGTAAAGGTGATGAAGAAAGAAATCCCCCAATCCCAATTTACTTTAGACCTGGTAGTAAATTTAATTATTCTGGTGAAGGATTTTATTATTTACAAAGAGTTGTAGAAAAAATTACAAATCAATCTTTGGAATCTTATGCGAAAAACAATTTGTTTGATAAACTTAATTTAAAATCAACAAGTTTTATCTGGACTGAAAAATTAGATTCGCAAATTGCGACCGGACATAATTCCGAAGGTAATTGCAATGAACGAAAAAAATATCTTCACAGCAATGCAGCATTTACACTTTATACAACGGCTAATGAATACTCAAAAATCATTCTAGAAATTTTAAGATCAGAAAGCGAAAATAATACCTTGGTTACAAAGGATATAATTGATGAAATGCTAACTCATCAGATTCAAGTTGATACGCGCTATGTGATTGATCGACCCGGAAGAAATTTTGGACTTTCAGCTTATCGCGGATTAGGATGGGCAATAGATTCAACAATTACAGGAGATGTAGTTTATCATAGCGGAGCAAACCAAACTGGCTTCAGATGTTACTCGCAATTCAGTCCTAAAGATAACTCTGGAATAGTGATAATGACAAATGGAGAAAATGGTAACAAGCTTTGGCAAAGATTAATTAAAGAAGTAGGAGATTTATAGTTGACTTTCAAATTCCCTTTTAATCTGAATCCTCATTTCTTATTTTAAGAAAAACAAATTTATTTGATTTGTTAACTAAGTTTTCACAATGTTTTTTATAAAATTAACATTTATTTAAAGTTATTTTACTTATGCTGACCTCCATCAAAAAATTAAGCATTGTAATTACCGTTATTTTACTGCTACCTCTAATTATTTATACTTTCTACGAATTAAACAGTTTATCAGAAAATGAAAAATTCCTTGAGGAAATTTATTCAGAGCAATTAAACACAATTATTTTTAGTGTAAATCAAAATGTTGATGATGTTTTGCAAAGTTGGGCTGGTAAAATAAATGATATAAATTATTCTCCAGATTCTGAGCGTGTAAAAAATGAAATGACAGAATTCTGCAAATTAAATTCTTCAATTTCGCTAATTGTAATTTCCGATTCATCTATTTCAAATAATATGAATTTTTATTCTTCAAGCTGGCAAACAAGTTCTCAAAATGCAATTTCACGAATTCAGAATATTCTAAAAAGTAATTCTGAAATTATTAAATCTCTTTTTGAATATAAAAAAATAGGTTACAACAAAGTTCAATCACTTACCAATAATTTGGATGATACTCCGCTTCTCTCATTTTTAATTGTAGATGAGAAAAATGAATTTAAAATTGTCCTCTTAGTTATCAATATAGATTCATTCATTAAAAATATTTTGAGTAAAAGAATAAATTCAATTTCAAATGATGATTTGATTATATCAATTTTCCATAATAAAGATTTAATAAGTTACACCGGTGGAAACGAAGTTGTTTTTAATGATTTATTGGAATATAAAAAATTGTGGACGTTCCCTAATTATTATTTGGGAATTAGCACACCGGGAAAAACTATAAAAGATATTGTTAAAGAAAGATCAACAACAAATTTAATTATGCTTGCCTTATTAAATATTGTTATTCTACTTGGAATAATTTTTCTGTATATAAATATCAGAAAAGAAATTAAACTCTCGCAGCTAAAATCAGATTTTGTATCAAACGTTTCTCACGAAATTAGAACTCCGCTTTCATTAATTGGAATGTTTGCAGAAACATTAGAACTTCACAGAGTTGAAACCGAAGAACAGAAAGATGAATATTACAAAATTATAAGAAAAGAAACTGAGCGTTTGACAAGAATTGTAAATTCAATTTTAAATTTTTCAAAAATGGAATCACAAAGTAAAAAATATAATTTTAAGAAAGAAAATCTAAATCATATTATAGATGAAGTTTTACAAACTTATCAGCACGAATTTAATAGTAATAAAAATGAATGTGTTATAAATAAATTTGATCAAATTCCGGATTTACTTATAGATAAAGAATCAGTTATTGAAGCAATTATAAATCTATTAGATAATGCTTTAAAGTATTGTGAAAATAAATGCAAAATAGAAATCTCAACCGGAATAACAGAAAATTTTGCATATTTAGAAGTAAGCGATAACGGAATTGGTATTTCTAAGGAAAATCAAAAAAAAATATTTGAAAAATTTTTTAGGGTTTCAAGCGGAAATGTTCACAACACAAAAGGAAGTGGATTGGGTTTATCTCTCGTAAAAAATATTATGGAAGCTCATAAAGGAAATGTTACAGTAGAAAGTAAATTAGGAAAAGGAAGTAAATTCAGATTGCAATTTCCAATTAATGAAAATAAAATTGAAGAAATAAAATGAAAAAAATATTAATTGTTGAAGATGAAGAATCGATGCAGCTTGGGCTTGGGAATAATTTAAAGTATGACGGCTACGAAGTTGATTTTGCCTCAGATGGTGAAGAAGGATTAAAAAAAATTAAAGAAAATTTTTACAATCTAATTTTATTAGATGTAATGCTTCCAAAATTATCCGGATTTGATGTTTGTAAAATGGCAAGAAGTTTTGGAATTAAAACTCCAATAATTATGCTTACTGCTAAAAATGAAGAAATTGATAAAGTACTGGGACTTGAAATTGGAGCTGATGATTATATCACAAAACCATTTAGTTTAAGAGAACTATTAGCAAGAGTTAAAGCTGTATTGCGCAGAGGTGAAACAGATTCTACGGACAAAATTAAAATTGGGAGAATTGAAGTTAATTTCAATTCTTATAACGCAACAGAAAATGATGAATCTTTAAATCTCTCCTCCAAAGAATTTGATGTTCTGCATTATTTATGGAACAATAAAAATAAAACTGTTTCAAGAGATGAACTGCTTACAAATGTTTGGGGAAATGATGTTTATACAACTTCGCGAACAATAGATAATTTTATTCTTAAACTCCGACAAAAAATTGAAGATAATCCCAATGAACCAAAAAAGATAATTACAATTCATGGTATTGGATATAAGTTATTAGCATAATTTTTAAAAATTCCTTCTATTTTTTTCCTATCTATTATTTCTATTCTTCAAATCTATTAATGACAACTTGTGACAAATTATAACAAATATTTGACAACTCTCCTTTCTGCAATCTCGTCTTAATTATTGAACGAAAAATAAAAATGTCAGAAATAAAAAGAAGCAGTTGACAATTAATGACAACCTTTTACTTATAAATGACAACTTAAATTCTACCAAATAATATTTTTACAACAACAAGAGGAGGGCTTTACAATGAGGAACTTACAAACAACAAAAAGATTTTCAGCATACTTTTTCTTTATTGCATTAATTTTAGCAATATCAACTCAACTAAATGCACAAAGTTATATAACTTCAAAAAATTTATCAAAGTATGTTAAAATGGATTTGGCTATGAAAAACTTAGAGAAATCTTTAAAATCAGAAAATCATGGTGTAAAAATGAGTACAGTAGAGCATGTTGGAAGATATAGGTTATCTAACTTTGAAGATGAACTTATTGAAATGTTAAATGAAGAGGAAGGAACAAAAGATAAGCAAATTATGGCTTTAAGTTTGTCACAGATAGGTTCACTAAAATCAATTTTAGCAATAAATAATTCTGTTACGAATAGTGTGGACATTGAATACAATAATTTTTGTGATGAATTATTAGCAAATTATAATGTATATGATAAGTTAAGATCAGAATATTTTGAAGTTTTAGTTGTTAATCTTCTTGAGACTAAATAACTTTATCTAAATATAAAAATTTTACATTTTATTGGATTATGAAGTCATGAAACTTAAATTTAACATAATTGGATTTGCCTTACTTATATTTATCGCAAATAACATTTTAGCTGAACAAAAATATATAAGAATTGAAAATTTGAAAGGACTTTGGAAATTTAATCTTGGCGATAATAAAAAGTGGGCAAATCCAAGTTTTGATGATTCCGATTGGGATCCTATAAAAGTTCCTTCACATTGGGAAGATGAAGGATATAATGGTTATGACGGTTATGCGTGGTATAGAAAAGAATTTAATATTGATTCAAAACATTTAGATAAAAGACTTTACTTATCCTTAGGCGTTATTGATGATGTTGCAGAAATTTATATTAATGGAAAATTACTTGTAACTTCCGGTTCATTCCCGCCCAATTTTAGTACTGCGTATAACGCAAAAATTTGGCTGCCATTACAAAATAATATTCTAAATCAAAAAGAAAACAATGTAATTGCCGTAAGAGTTTATGATGATAGACAAGGCGGTGGAATTTATAACGGTGATATTGGAATTTTTACTTCTGATTCTCAGTTAAATTTTATCATTAATTTAGAGGGAAATTGGAAATTTCAAACCGGAGATAATTCAAATTGGATGAAGAATAATTTTGATGATAAAACTTGGAAAACATTAATTGTACCTTCAAATTGGGATTGGCAAGGTTATAGTAATTACGATGGATTTGCCTGGTATAGATTTTCTTTTGATGTCAATTTAGAGAAAGAAATTTATAAAAATGATTTAGTGATAATGCTAGGGAAAATTGATGATTTGGATGAAACATATTTAAATGAAAAATTTATTGGTTCAACCGGAGATTTATTAGCAATGCCAATAGTAAGAAATTTTTCTTCCGGTAATAATTATGAATATAATCAATTGCGCGGTTATAAAATTAAAAAGGAAGATTTAAGAAACGGAAGAAACGTTATTGCAATTAGAGTTTATGATGGTTTCCAATTTGGTGGAATTTATGAAGGTCCATTGGGAATTGTAACTTTAAGAGATTATTTAAGATACATAACAAGAAATTCAGATAGGCAGAAAAAGAATTTTATTGAATTATTATTTGATAATTAGTTTCAGTTTGGCTCCAAAAAGTTTGAAAAATATTTTCGCAAATAAACTATAATTTTAAATTACTTCAAAAAATTAGATTAAAACCATTCTTAAAATAATTTACCTAAATACACATAAAATATACATTTTACTTGCTATTCTGATTTTTAAATAGGATATTTAATCCCATTAGAACTTCATATCATTAAAATTACTCTATCATTGGTTAAATGTTGGAATTTCCTTTTGATGATATTCAAATTTTTAACTCAAATCAACTTATACGAAAGGACACATAATGAAAATACTATATACTTTTCTCTTTCTTTTTTCAATTCAACTTTTTGCCCAACCTTATCCACAGCTTACTTCTGACATTGCGTGGTCTGCAGGTACAAGTGGAGTTGCAGATATCGAAGCGGCTTTTGAAAATGGACGAGTTCAGGAAAATGTTCAACTCAATCCGGATATTTCAACTGACCTAACAATGCCCTCTCAAGGTACATGGGATACAAAATCAAACAGTGAAAAAGCGCTGTACCTTATAAATGCAGAACGAGTTGCACGGGGTCTGCTTCCGTTTGAAGCTGTAAGTAATAACATTGTTACAATAGCACAGAATTATGCAGATTTTTTGTTGACAAATAATAAGTGGGGACATAATGAGCAAGGAAGCCCATCGGATAGATTAAATTCAGATCCAGCAATAAGCGGGTGCAGTGAGTCAGGTACGTGGACCAATGGACCTGAAAACCTCTCTGTTTTTGTACAAACTGGGCCTCCAATTTCGCTTCCAATAGAACGTTCAGTTTATGGTTGGATTTATGATGATGCTGGTTCGACATGGGGTCATAGAAATACTTGTTTTGAGTTGTTCAACAATAACTTTTTGGGCTCTGTTGGAAGTGAAGGTTTTATTGGAATTGGAATTGCAATTGGTGGACCTTACCAAGGTCCCTTTACTGAACCATGGAATCATGCAGCCATTGTAGTTTTTAATTTTGTCGACCCATGCCCAACTTCACCTTTACCGGTTGAGTTAACTTCTTTCACTTTAAATCTTTCAGAAAACAAAATTGAATTAAATTGGGAAACCGCAACCGAAGTTAATAATTATGGATTTGAAATTGAAAGATTGAAAACAAATTTAATTATTAAGAATTCCGAATGGGAAAAAATTGGTTTTGTTGAAGGTCACGGAAATAGCAATTCTCCCAAATATTATTCTTTCAAAGATAATTTACTTGAAACATCTGGTAAATATTCTTACAGATTAAAACAAATTGATATTGACGGAATATTTGAATATTCAGATGTTGTGGAAACCAGTATTGGAGCTCCACAAAATTTTGAGCTTGGACAAAATTATCCTAATCCATTTAACCCAGTTACATCAATTACTTATTCAATTCCAAATGACGGACATGTTGAACTTGGAGTTTATGATATTTTAGGAAATGTTGTTGAAATTATTGAAAACGGAATTAAACCAGCCGGAATTTACACTTTTTCATTCGATGGAAGTAATCTTGCCAGCGGAATTTATTTTTACAAGATTAAGGCGAATAATTTTATTTCAATTAAAAAAATGTTGTTAATGAAATAAGGAAGGTTATTTTAAAATGAATTCTGAAACATTTACAGAAAAATATTCAAAAGAAGATTATGTTATAGAAACAGATTTACAATTTGATGAACTAGATATTAAAAATAAAAAAGAATTACAATTGAAAATCGGTCTTGGAGTAGTTTATATTACATTACTTTTGATGTCGTTATTCTTAGTATAATTTTAATTTTTGATTTATTTTAGAAATTGATAAACTAATAACTTAACTTTACTCAGAGCCCGTATTTTACGGGCTTTTTTATTAAGCTACAAAATTAAAATGCAATATTTAACTATTCTAAATTCAAAATCCGTTTGCAGACAGATTCCTCATAATGAAATATTTCTTTAATATTTCAGAAGTTACTAAAGGATAAATTCGAGTATAAATGTGGTACCTTTGCCAACTTCACTTTCGAGATTAATTTTACCGCCCAATAATTTCATATATTTTTTAGCAATCGAAAGTCCGAGACCAGTACCTTGATAATTACGAGTTGTACCTTCGCTTACTTGTCTAAATTCTTCCCAAATTATTCCTTGTTTTTCTTCTGGTATTCCAATACCTGTATCTCTAACTTTTATTATGAGTAAATCCAATCCATTTTTAATTTGTTTTTCAGCCGATATTATAATTTCACCTTCATTTGTGTAAATTATTGCATTGTTAATAAGGTTATTTAAAACTTCTGTTAAAAGTGAATCATCGGTACTTATCACTAGCGATTCAAAGTTTTTTTCAAAATTGTAAGAAAGATTTTTGTTTTGTGCGGCAATTAAATATTGCTTGTACACCATATTAATCAGTTCTGCAACTTCTATTTCCCTCGGTCTATATTCTACTTCATTAAATTCTAATTTGGATAAATTCAAAATTTTTGTAAGTGTATCTTTCATTCGTTTGGATGTATTAAGTAATCCTACTGCCATTTCTTTTGTTTCCGGATCCGTTAAAGTTTGTGACAATAAATCAGCATAACCCAAAATACCAACAAACGGTGTTCGCAATTCATGACTCATGTTTGCAAAAAATATGCTTTTTACTTTGTTCATTTCTTCAGCTTTTTCTTTTGCTAAAACAAGTTCTTGTAATATCTTTTTCTTTTCAGAAATATCTTCTTTAATAGCGACAAAATTTGTAATTAGCCCATCATTATTTTTAATAGGAGAAATTACGGCATATTCCCAAAATAATTCACCATTCTTTCTTTTATTTTGAATTTCACCATACCAATCTTTTCCTGATATTATTGTCTCCCACATATTTTTATAAAATTCTGAAGGATGATTGCCGGAACTAATAATACGTGGATTCTTACCTTTTACTTCTTCAATAGTATAACCGGTTAACTCATTAAATTTTGGATTAGCATATTCTATATTTCCATTTACGTCGGTTATTACTATTGTTGCTGAACTCTGCTCAACTGCAGCATAAAGTTTTATTAACTCAATTTCAATTTTTTTACGTTCATCAATATCTCTTACAAATCCTTCAAAATACTGAATATTACCCGAATCATCTCTTTTTATACGAACACTGTTTGTGACCCAAATTAGAGAACCATCCTTCTTTTTCCATTTTAAATCAAAATCTCTTTGCTCAGATCCACTGCTAATTTGTGATGTAATTTTTATTCGTTCAGATGGATCATAATATATATCTTTAACCATATCTAAATTCAGAATATTCAGCGAAGAATCATATCCAAGTACTTTTGCTAATTGATTATTGGCAAAGATAATCTCGCCTTGAGGTGTTGATTGATAGATTCCGATAGGAGAATATTCAATTATATCTTTATATTTTTTTTGACTTTCCCTTAACGCCATTTCCGCTAATTTATATTCAGTTATGTCTCTACCAATTGCAATTACACCAACAACTTTACCTTTATCATCATGTTCTGGTGCAAATTTTATACTATGGGTACGCATTTCACTTTTTAAAAATGGGATATCCATTTCAA
>JBGSKB010000722.1:0-2509 GCA_041741395.1 Melioribacteraceae bacterium | reverse complement strand
AATCAAATTTAGTAAATAGAAAACCAATATTATCAAAGTAATTAGTATCTATTCTAAAATTACCAAAAACTCCACAAGTCAAGTATAAATTTGAATTTTTATCGGAAACAATACTTGGTTCTGAACCACCACCATCGCTATATATCTTTTTGTCCCATTTGAATAAACCTTTATCATCTAGATTTAATAAATATACTATAGAATTTTCTATACCACCCATTTTTGCGTAATAAACATTTTTATTATTAGTCGTTAATGACGAAAATTCACAATCAAGTGTATATTCATATTCTGTTCTCGGCATCGTATAATACCACATTAAATCGCCATTTAAATTAAACCGTCCAATAAAAGATTTTGTGCCATGAATTTCAACCAAAACTCCATTAAAATAACTAGTCTTTAATGAACCAGTTAAGTAAATATGTGAATCATCTTTTATTTCCCAATTAGAACAAAAAGCATTTATATTTTCTACCCAGCCTGTTGACTGCATATGAATAAAATTAGAAATTAGTATCAGAACAAAAAAGACTATTTTTATAGAAAGATGTTTCATATACTCTTCTTATATTTGTTTATTTTGATATTATTTAAATTTTTATTATAGTTATAAATAATAATCGATATTTTTTATTCGTTAATTAATATAATTTTATCTGCCATATAACATATATAATTAGGCGCCAAGCGCCGTTAATTAATTTTTCTGCTATCAGAAAATTTATATGTTAGTTTTTTTTTTCGTTCTCAACTTTCATAATTCCTTTTCACTCTATTTAAAACTTTAAAAAATGAGAACTTAGTTTATTTTAAAAGAAACGCCAGAGCTTCTTCTTTATTTCTAAATAATTGAACAATAAAACCGGCATTTCTTAAAACTATCTCAAGAAAATCATGTGAATGATCTGCGGGATCGACTAAAAATGCAACTTTAGCAAATCTGTCAAATAATTCATTATTCATATCTTTGTAAGCAAAATCGTAATTTTGGGAAATATGATTAACATTTCTTGCTTCAGTAATATCGACTAGATATTTGTTAATCCCATTTTCTTTTCCAAGCTTATAGGCTGCTTTATTCGTCATCATGCCTTTTTCACTTGTTATTTCACCACGTATGGTTAATTTAACAAAGCTATTATTTCCAACTATTTCTAAAAAATATTCCATAGTTCTCTCTTTTTAAAAAACTATTTAACATTCTGTTAATTATAGCTAAAAGCAAAAAATCAAATTAAAACCTAAATAACATATCCAAACTATTTTTTATAAACTTATATCACCAAGATTAATGGTCATTGGCATTTGTTGGTTATGCGTTTTATATTTCTTTTCGTATTTCTACAATTCTTTTAATATGATGAATAACATGATTTGCTTGCATTTCTATAATAAAACCAATTGGTATTAATTCTATTTTTCCATCTGGTTCTTGATATTTAATTTTATTTGTCCAGGAGTTTGTTGAATATTCTAATAATTGAAGAATATGTTCGCGATTTGCTTTAAATAAATTTAGAGATTCAGTTATAGAACGTTTTTCATAATTCCAAGATTTTCCCCATTCTATTTGCGGTTTTACTTGATACCATTTAAGATTGAATTCAGCTTCTTCATTTCCTAATACAATTTTTATCGCCATTTTCCATAAATCATCCCCATCTGTAATATGATGTATTATTTGTCTTATTGTCCAACCTCCATTTGTGGGAACATAATCTAGCTCATGATCAGTTAATCCAGACAAATTACTTTCAAGTAAAGTTGATCCTTGTTTAAATAAATTGAGTACTTCAATTTTATTTTCGGGTGCTTCCATTTAAAAATACCATTTAAATTTTAAAGAGCACATAACGATTTCTATCTTACAACCTGATAAAAATAAATTATTAAAAATAACATTTAATAAGTGTGCCCTTTCTCTTCTCCCAAAGCGATGTATTAACAAAATTATATTTTTAGTTTACCCAAAATAAAAATAAGGAGTCAACAAAATGAAACCCCAGTTCTAAGAAAAATGCATATTTATATACGTAAATCTATTTAACGCTATTAACCTCTTTCCGCACTTTTTTATAAGTGGTCATTGGCATTTGTTGGTTATATTTATATTCCAGTTTTTATTGTACACCATTGTAATTTGGTTTACACTGTCTTCTTCATCGTAAGTAAAAACAAATCTTGTGCTAAATTGACTAAGCCCATTGGGTACATCGTAGCTAATTTCTGTTCCTAATAATTTTGATACTTCTTCTCTTTTGGATCCAATACCTAAGCCATTTTTCTCAGTACCTAAATATCCTTTTTTAACTATAACACCAAAAACAGCAAAAACCGAATCAATTACATAATCTTTAAATAGTGTTACTTCAATAACTCCTTGTTTGTCAGTATGATAACTTAAAATAATATTGCTAATATTAATATCCGCAATTCCAAAACCAGTTGGCGACCCCAACTCATTTAATACTGAAAGCGAATCCATTCCAATCTTAATATTTTCTAT
>JBGSKB010000721.1:0-1731 GCA_041741395.1 Melioribacteraceae bacterium | reverse complement strand
TTTTTTATTTACTTTTAACAAGTTCAGAAATAAAATTAACAACATCATATTTAATATTTGAGAGCGGTATTCTTCCGGGAATTTATACTGCTGCTATCAGCATTCCATTTGTAATTTATAATAAAAATAAAAAATAACATGAGTGAAAAAATATTTGGTTCAAGGTTAAGAAAAAATATTTTTCTAACTGTTATAGTTTTTGTTGGGATTACTTTTACGTTCCAATTAATAAAAATGCAGATTTTGGAACACGCAGCATATACAACACAATCAGATAACAATTCGATTAAAAAGAAACCTTTACAAGCTCCCCGTGGAATTTTTTTTGATAGGAATTTAGATGTGCTTGTAAGCAATAAACCTACTTATAATTTACAAATTACTCCAGCACTCTATGACACAAATTATAATTCAACAATAGAGACAATAATTAATGAACAAAAAGGAACAATAAATAAAATTTTTGAAAAGAATAGAATTTATTCAAAATATTTACCTCGTATAATTAGGCGAGATTTAAATTACAACAATGTTGTTTGGTTTGAAGAACATAGTGAAAACCTAAAAGGTGTCGAAATTATTGTAGAAATGCAGAGAGATTATTCTTATGGTGTAAAAGGTTCGCACATTTTCGGGTATTTAAGAGAAATTAACTCAGTTCAATTAGAAAAAGAAAAACCTCTTTATGACTTAGGTGATTTTATTGGAATAAGTGGAATTGAAAGATCTTATGAAAATTTGCTGAGAGGATCAAAAGGTTATGAGTTTATTTTGGTTGACTCAAGAAGAAAAACTATTGGAAGGTATCTTGAAGGTAGCAATGATATTCAGCCGAAAAAAGGGAAAGATTTAATTTTAACAATTGATAAAAAAGCACAGCAGGCAGCCGAAACAGAGTTTGAAGGATTAAGTGGTTCGCTGGTTGCGATTGAACCATCAACCGGAGAAATTTTGGCTTATGTAAGCGCACCGGAATATGATTTAGAATCATTTGCAGCTTTCACTTCTCGTGAACAAATTAATAAATTAAGTTCTGATCCTAAAAAACCATTATATGATAGAGCTGCCAATTCAATATATCCTCCAGGGTCTACATATAAGATGTTAGGAGCAATAATTGGGTTAGAAGAAAAATTAATTGATATTAATACTACAGCGTATTGCAGCGGTGGATTTCAATTTGGAAATAGATTTTTTAAATGTCACGGTAATCATGGAAATATTAGTGTAATTCCGGCAATAGAAAGATCGTGCAATACCTTTTTCTATAAATTAATTTTAGAAATAGGTTTAGATAGATGGGCAAGATATTTAAGAATGTTTGGTTTTGGAGAAAAAACCGGTTTTGATTTGGGTGCAGAAACCAGAGGAATTGTACCAGATACAGAATATTACGATAGAGCTTTTGGTAAAAATAAATGGACTAAAGGAACACTGATAAGTTTAGGAATTGGTCAAGGTGAATTTAGTGTAACCACTTTACAATTAGCACAATACGCAGCTTTATTGGCAAATTCTGGAAGAACAAAAACTCCGCATGTTTTACAAGGCTACATTGAAGGAATTAAAAACATTGATTATAACATCGAGTACAAAGATAAAATAACAAATATTTCTCAAAAAACTTTTGATATTGTTAGAGAAGGAATGTTTAAAGTTGTCAATGGAAACGGAACTGCCAGACATATAAGGTTGCCAAATATTAATATTGCGGGTAAAACCGGAACTTCA
>JBGSKB010000720.1:0-3529 GCA_041741395.1 Melioribacteraceae bacterium | reverse complement strand
AATTTTCCTAATTTTTCAGCAACCGAAAGAATAATTCCCAATACAATTAAACTTAAACCAATTACATATAAATTTTTTGTTAATGCACCTTCAATAATATCCTTAAATCCAATTCCAATAACAACAACCGGAATAGAACCTAAAATAATATACCAACCCATTATAGAATTTTCTGATTGTTCTTTGAAATTTTTTCTTTTTAGTAAATTCTCATTTAAAAAATCAATTGATATTTTCCACAGATCGTTCCAAAAATAAATTAATATTGCAACCAAAGTTCCTAACTGAATTACCGCAATGAATGAAGTCCATTGCTCCGGATGTTCTTCAGAAATTAATCCCATTAATTTTCCCGCAACGGTAAGATGACCTGTGCTGCTAATGGGCAAAAATTCTGTTAATCCTTGAATAATTCCTAAAATAATTGCTTCAAAAATATTCACTGAATTTCCTTAAAAGTAATAAATTATACCGAGTTTTAATCCAATGCCAAAAGTGCTTAAATCGAATTTACTATTTGATAAAGTTTTAATTTCACCGGGCAAATCATAAATAATTTCGCCGGCAATTAAAGCATAAAAATCACTACCTAATTTTGTATCACCTTGAGCTTTTGCTATAAATCCAATACCAGAAGTTGAATAATCTTCCTTACTTCCGTAAAGTTCTTCTTGAGCTTGAGAAATTCTTAAACCCATTCCTCCACCGATTTTAAATTTGTAGCCTGGTCCGGCATAAAAATAATATCCTAACAAAGAAGGTTTATGCTGATTTAATTGGAGATCATAGACACCAATTCCGATAGTAGAATTGTAAGAATAAATATTATAGTTATACTCAATACTTAATTGATAATTTGAAGCAATATCATAATTGAATTGAACGAAAAAATCTGCTGAAGTTGTAAATGAGGGAATATCCTCACCGGAAGAAAAATTTGTATTTATATAATCATTCAAATCTGGTGCATTAAAAAATGATAAACCCATTCCGCCGCCAATTTCATACTGCGCATAGAAACTTTTAATTGTAAAAAGAAACAGAATAACAAAGTATTTTTTCATTATAATTTCTCTTTACTTTTAAACACAGTTAAAAAATTTGCAATCGGCAAACCTTTTTTCTCTTGCAATTTATTTATTAAATAAGAAAGTAAAATTGTAAATAATATGAATAAAATATATGATGTAATATGAGTTAAAATTGCAAATGCACCGCTTATTTCGTTATTGAAATTATACAAACTTACTAGTACTGATATTACAATTAAATGATATGAACCAGTTGCACCGGGAGTTGGAATTATAACTCCAAAGGCACTTATTGTCATAACAATCCACGCCATTGAATAACTAACCGGCTGAATTTTATCCATATGAATTGTAAAAAAAGCAATGTATGCTGTTAATCCATATAAATACATTATCAAAGCTGAAAGCAGAATTACCGAAACAAAATTTATTGTTCCCTTTAAACTTGCAAAACCATCTGTAAGCAAATGGAATCCTTTTGCTAAAACATTAGCTAATTTGGATGAAAACTTTCCAACGAATTGTAAAATTGCATTGTAAAAATTTTCTTTAAACTTAACGAGCAAAAATAAAAATACAATTATACTAATGATTGCGGCAAAACCTATATATACGGTTGACTTAAGCCAACTTATTTCTGAGTAAAGATTTCCGGAATAAATTGCAACACTAATTAAAACTGAAAATCCTAAAACTAGGATATCAATAACTCTTTCAACAACAATTGTTCCTACCATAGAAGAACGAGAAATATTTTCCCATCTACCTAAAAACAATCCGCGATAAAGTTCTCCCAATCTTGGCACAACGCAGTTAACTCCGTAACCAACCATCACTGCACCAAATAAATTTAGGACAGAAGTATTTTCTTTAACAGATTTAATAATAATTTTCCAGCGAAATGCTCTTGTAATATGCGACATTGCCCAAACTACTAAATACAGCAAAAACCATGGGAATGAAATATTTTGTAAAATTGAAAATACTTCACCAAAATTAATATTATTGAATGCCATGTAAAGAAATACAAACATCAAAATAACTGGGAAAGTATAACTAAATACTTTTTTTAATTTTGCTAAATTAGAATTATCTGAGGTCAATAATTTTCAATTCCTTATTTTCTTGAAAGTTAAAAATAGAGGGTGATAAATTTAAATTAATATTTATTTCCGAAAATTTAAATTCAAAATTACTATCGCTGAAATCTTCAATTAAAATCTTTGTAATAATAAATTCACTGTTCACCCAAAGCTTAGCTTTTTTAAAATTAAAATTTGTTTCAGATGCATCTAAAGAAATTAAGGAATTATTTTGATCAATTCTTTCTTCAGATATTTTACATTCTTTTGGGTAATCATAAATATATTCACGCAATGAAAATGCTAAAGGATCTTCATCAACATTTGAAATTATAACTTTCTTTTTAGGTTTATCAATATTCCAAATTGTATTGCCATCCGAAATTATTGTATTTTTTTCTAACTCTATTCTGTAATTGTTCTTTTGCGAAAAGTAAAATTCACCTTTCATTACGTTTACATTATTTGATGATTGAACAAAATCAGCTTTCAAATTATTTGTCATTTCAAACTTCTCTTGAATTTTCAAAATTAAAGAACCATTTTGATTTTGAAAAAAAGATATTAATATTGAAAGCATTAAAAATATCATATAGACCTTAACAAAGTTTCTAATTGTTCTTCATTCTCAATAATAACTTCCCGAGCTTTACTTCCTTCAGACGGACCAACAACACCGGCTTCTTCAAGCTGATCAACAATTCTTGCTGCACGTGAATAACCAAGTTTTAATCTTCTTTGTAAAAGTGAAACTGATCCTTGCTGATGACGAACAATAACTCGCGCTGCATCTTCAAACATTGGATCTTTATCTTCAAGGAAATTTGCACCTTCGCTGCTTTTTTTATCATACATTGATGGAAGAAAATATCTTTTCGAGTATCCGCCTTGTACATAAATAAAATTTGTAATTTTTTCTACTTCGTCTGTAGAAACAAAAGCATTCTGCATTCTAATTGGCTTTGGAACTCCGCCGGGTAAAAATAACATATCACCTCGACCCAATAATTGTTCTGCACCGTTCATATCTAAAATTGTTCTGGAATCAATTTTTGTTGCAACTTGATAAGCAATTCTTGCAGGAAAGTTTGCTTTAATTACACCGGTTATAACATTAACCGAAGGTCTTTGTGTAGCTACAACTAAATGAATCCCAACTGCTCTTGCTAATTGAGCTAATCTTGTAATTGGAGCTTCAACTTCTTTCCCGGATGTAATCATCAAATCCGCCAACTCATCAATAATTACAACAATGTAAGGAAGCTTATAATGCTTCATGTTTTCCGTATCTAATGGTCGCTGTTTTGGATTGGCAATTTTTTTATTGTAATCAACAATATGTCTTACACCTAATTTTGCAAGCTTATCATATCGTTTTTCCATTTCATGTTCAACGGATTTAAGAACCAATAAAGC
>JBGSKB010000719.1:0-2078 GCA_041741395.1 Melioribacteraceae bacterium | reverse complement strand
TGTTCGATTCGATATTCGACAGGAATTTGTATAAATTATAACAGAATTCTAAAACCAATTTGCAATCAATGAAGTAATGTCAGATGGATTCCACTTTATAATATTTCAATAATGCGGAATCCATCTTAATTGTATGTAAGTTAGCAACCATTTATCACTTTTAAAATTAATCTCTAACTCTTCCAAAGTTACGTAATTATTTCAAAAAAAATTAATGAAGTCAATTTAATTCTTGCATTTCATAAAATAAATTCTTATTTTAGCATACGTAATTACGTAATTATTTATAAGGAGATTTATGAGATCAATATCACCACATCCGCAATGGGCAATAAAGTACCGTAAAGAAAGAACTGAACTAAGATGTATCAAAGGACACTACTATTTATACGAAGTATCAAGTAAATATGACAATGTAACAAAGAAATCAAAAAAGATTACTGGAAAACTATTAGGAACAATAACAGAAGAAGACGGATTTATTGAATCAGCTAAAAATATGTTAAGGAAACAATCAAAAAAAGAACCTCGGACAGTCTATAGCAGAGAACATGGCATATCAAAATATCTGTTTAACAGTAACATAGACATAATCGAAAAATTAAAGCACTACTTTCCAGAATATTGGCTTGAGATTGCACTAATGGCAGTTTTTCGTTTAGTAAATCAGTCACCCATAAAAAACTTACAGTTTCATTATGAGCATTCATACATATCTGTATCTAATCCAAAAGCAGGTATGGAAGAAAAAAAAATATCATTGATGTTGAAAGTACTCGGCAAGGAGCGGATCAATATTGCAGCAATGATGAGGACATTTATAAATAAGGGAGATTATATTTTGGTTGATTTAACCAATGTAAATTGTAAGTCAAACAACATCAGTATAGCTCACAAAGGATATAACAGTCACAGGAACTATGATCCTCAGGTCAATTTAATGCTTATATTTTCTGCTAATCTGCGAGAGCCGGTATTTTACAGGGTAGTACCAGGCAACATAAGGGAGGTAAAAACTTTTATCCTGACATTGAAAGAAGCCGGCATCGATGAAGCAGTTCTAATCATAGACAAAGGATTTTATAGTGAAAAGAATATCGAAGAACTCAATAGCAATAAATTAAATTTTATAATGCCATTACGAAGAAATAACACCCTTATTAATTATAAACCTGTTTTAAAACCTAACAGACAGGGCTTTCAAGGTTATTTTAAATTCGATAAAAGGTATATATGGTATTATATTAAGTCATCTGGTAAGATGCGTCTTGTTATTTATATGGATGAGGAATTGAAAACAAGGGAAGAAAAGGATTATCTTGACCGTATCGATTCACACCCGGAATCCTATTCATTTGAAGAATACAAAAATAAAATTCAGGCCATGGGTACGATTGCTATGCTTACAAGTCAAAAAGACCAAACAGCCGAAGAATTGTTCAAGGCATATAAAAGCAGGTGCGAGATTGAACAAATGATTGATGTTATGAAAAATGATATTGAAGCTGATAGAACATATATGCATAATGATGATTCTTTGCAGGCATGGTTCTTTATCAATTTTATTGCATTAATTTGGCACTACCGAATTTATAAGGTTTTAATGAATAATAATCTAATCTCAAAGTACTCAGTGCATGATTTAATTCTTATTCTAAAGGAAATTAAAATGATATACATCGATGGCACATGGTATTTGAGTGAAGTAAATTCAAAAATTCATGATTTGTTAAAAAAACTTTCAATATCTATTACGTAACTTTGCGGAGTTAGAGATTAATAATTGTCAATGAAATACAAACACATGAAATATTTTGATATTCATACAAAACAATTGCTGATCTCATCATGCAATTTGGGAATTCTAATAGTACATTCTTTTTTTATTTTAATATTACTTGTCATTAATAGCTTATTATTTCTGTTATTTAAAGAATTAACCTGGATTTTATCATCAATTCTCACTATATATTTTTATGTTATGCTCGGATACTTATATTATTCAAATATCCACCTTCAATATAAAAGTATTGAATTGTATTCTTTTTTATCAATTACAATAATCGGCTTAATTTCAT
>JBGSKB010000718.1:0-12338 GCA_041741395.1 Melioribacteraceae bacterium | reverse complement strand
TGTTGATATTGGAACTTATAGTTTTTCAATGGATATGCCGCAAATGCCGGGCGGAATTTTTAAAGATCAAGGAAAATATATAACTATTTATGAAGTTCAATCCGATGGTTCACTTTTGATTAAAGCAGATACTTGGAATACTGATAATAATCCTTGGATGCAAATGGGTCAGCAGTAAAGTTAGCAAAATAAATTTATGGAATTAAAAACACATATATAAAATATTTTTAACTTAATCGAAAGAAGTAGAAAAATGACAAACGCTATAAATTGGTTTGAAATCCCAGTAACTGATTTCACAAGAGCAAAAAAGTTTTACGAAACAATTTTAGGAGCTGAAATTATAGAAATGCCTTTCCCGGGCGGGAAATACGGTATGCTGCCGGCAGATATGCAAAATGGAGTTGGCGGCGGACTTGCACAAGGCGAAGGTTTTGAACCATCTGAAAAGGGAACCATTGTTTATTTAAATGGCGGTGAAGATTTAAGTTTATCTTTAAGCAAAGTTGAACAAGCCGGTGGAAAAATAATTATGCCAAAAACTTCAATTGGAGAAAATGGTTTTATGGCACATTTTATTGATACCGAAGGAAACAGAGTTGCACTACATTCAATGAAATAATTTTTATTGCATATAACGAGCAGATAGAAAAGAAAATTGTAAAGTGAGAAAATAAAACCACAATCACTAACAATACCGTAATTCGAACTGTTTTATGTTATTGAAAATCCGGAATTATTTAATAAGTTTTTCCGGATTTTTATTTTAACGGTTTCGCAAAATCTTCAACTTGTTTCCAAACTCTTAACATATTTCCAGAACAAATTTTTTCTATATCACTTTCCGAATAATTTTTCTTTAACAATTCATAGATTAAATAAGGAAAATAAGATACATCTTTTAAATTTTCGGGAAGCGTATTTACACCTTCAAAATCCGAACCCAAACCGACGTGATCAATTCCAACCAATTTTACAACGTGATCAATATGATCTGCAACATCTTTAACTGTTCCCGGATTCATCGGACTATCTTTTAAATAATTATCGACAAACTTTTTACCTTCCTCGGAATTATTTGAAAGATGATTTTCGGTGAGATATTTATCAATTTCTTCAGATTTTCTGTTAAAATCTCCGCTGATAAAATATGAGCCAAATGTAATTTGAATTACGCCGCCTTTTTCAGCCAGTTTTTTAATCATATCATCGCTCATATTTCTTTCGAAATTTGGAGTATAAAATCTACAAGATGAATGAGTTGCAATTACGGGAACTTTTGAAATTTCAACAACTTGATAAAATGCTTCATCGGAAACGTGAGAAATATCAACCATAATTCCAAGTTTATTCATTTCCGGAATTAATGATTTTCCAAACGGACTTAATCCTTTCCATTTCTTATTTGGATCGTAAGAAGAATCACAAATGTGATTTGATTTTGAATGTGTAAGAGTTATGTATCTAATTCCTCTATTATAGAAATGTTTTAACTTTTCAAAACTTCCGTTTATCGGACTTCCATTTTCCATTCCCATTGGAAAAGAAATAATTCCTTTTCCAAATTGATTTTTAACATCTTCCGTTGAAACAGCAATTGCAAATTTATCTGAATAAGTTTTTGCTAAATATTCAACCATATCAATTAAAGAATCGGCAAGTTTATAAGCCTCATTTGTTTCTTCTAAATCTGCGGGAATATAAATTGACATAAACGCTGCATTCAATCCACCTTGCATTGCGCGCTCGTAATCAAAATGTCCATTTAAAGTTTTTACGGTTACATCTTCCCACTTATATTGTAATCTCATTGGTAAATCAATATGCGTATCAATTATTAGTAATTTCTTACTTAATTCAACCGCCCTATCAAAAAGTTCCTTATCAATTTTTGAGTTGTTTCCAGCATTTAAGTTCATCAATCCACCAAAAAATATTATAAAAAGAAATTTGTACATGTTGGTTTCCTCAACAATCATTTAATTATCGAAAATGAATATAGTATAATTTTAAATTTATCTAAATTTTTTCTTAATGTGATTCGTATCACTAAATTATTTTTCGCATCTTTCGAAAATATTATGAAACCAAAAAATTTTAAAATCCAGTGGAAATCTCAAACATAATATTAATTTTTTTTCTTCTTTTCTTTACGCTTTCCAGCATTAAAACAGTTAGAAGGAATAAATAAATTTAATTTTTACCAAAATTTGGTGTTATTCACATCACTAAACTTAAAGTACCGAAAATATTTGCAGATAATAGATTTTAACAAATTAAAAAAGAGTGTAAAATGAAGAAATTATTAACATTACTAGTTTTTACAATATTTGTTTTTGCTGGATGTCAAGATGATAATTCAATTTTAGAACCAGAAAATAGTAAGCTGGAAGAAAATTTACAGAAAATTGATGCTGATTTTCAGTATGATGATTTAGACGTTCAAGTTTTTCCAGATTCTGTTGATACATTGAAAATTAAAGATAAATTTTCTAAAAAATTAACCGTAAATGGTACAAAAGGCGGAAAAGTTTCTTTTAGTTACACTTTTAAAAACAAACGTAGTAAAACTGTAAAACTTGAAGCAAATTTAGAAATACCGAAAAATGCATATCAAGGAGACTTAACTTTTGATATTATATTTGATTTAGAAAATTTAGGCGTTGAATTATATCCTTCACCATTTACATTTGATAAACCGGTAATTTTGGATTTGAAATTCTCGAATACCGATTTGAAAGAATTTGAACTGAAAGATCTTACATTTGATTATCTCGATGGAGAACCGGAAAATTTGGTTTATGAGAAAGTTAATTTTGATGTTGAAAAGGGAAATCTTGAAATAAAAGGTGCTCAAATTCCACATTTCTCAAGATACGGCTGGACAAGAACAAAATAAAAATTTAAATATGCTTATCGGAGGTTCAGGGGGAACCAAAGAAATCTGTTAGGCGCTCTATGTGCTTAGCAGATTTTTTTTTGTATAAAAATTAAATGTGTTTATTAAAGATGGCATTTTTCTTTTATAATTCCGGATTTAATTACGCAGCTGATTGGATTTTTATTGGAAAGGAAATTATAAAAGTTGTACCTTTGCCAAATTCACTTTCTACTTCAATATTTCCGCCAAGCAGTTCAATATATTTTTTTGTAATTGATAAACCTAATCCACTTCCTTGAAAATCTTTAGTAAAACCTTCACTTAATTGTTTAAACTCTTTGAAAATAAGCGGAATTTGATCTTTCCTAATTCCAATTCCGGTATCTTGTACTTTTAAAACAAATTTTGAATTTATTGTATCATTTTCAATTGAAGATAAAATTTTAATTTCGCCTTTCGTTGTAAATTTAAAGGCGTTGTTAATCAGATTTTCAAGAATTACTCTAAACATCGATTGATCCATATCCAGCATAAAACTATCTGTGTGATAATTTACATCAAATCCCAATTTTTTATTTGATAGCGCACCTTTAAAACTAGAGCAAGTATCTTTAATTTCTTGAATTATGTCTAACGGACGAACATTAATTTCCAACAAATCAGATTCTAATCTTGCTAAATCTAAAACCATACTAAGTGTTGAAAGCAATCTTTTTCCGGTTCTGTTAATTCCTTCAGCCATTTCTTTTAAATCCGGATCATCAACCATTCCACGAATTAAATCAGAGTAACCTAAAATTCCGACCAATGGAGTTCTAAGTTCGTGACTCATATTTGCTAAAAAAATAGATTTTGAGTTACTTGCAGCTTCTGCTGTTTCTTTTGCAATAACTAAATCTTTCGCAATTTTCGTTTTTTCTTTAATTTCATTTTCTAATTCTTGCGTTCTTTCAAATACAAGCTGTTCTAATTGTTCTTGATAAATTTCTAACTGAATTTTTTTCGATCTCAAATTTCTCTCAGTTTCCAAAAGTAATTTATTTTGCTTATGTTTTTTTCTATAAAAAATATAAATTATTATTGCCGTTGAAAATCCAATAAAGAAAAATCCAAATAAGCTAAATGCAATAAGTGTTTTCTTTTCATTTTCTTCATTTAAAAGCAAAATTTCATTTTCTTTTGATTCGAGCTGCTGTTTTATTTCTAATTCAGCAATCATTTTTTTATTGGAAGCATTGTTTAAACTATCTTGTAAATCCTTTGCTAATGAATAGTTTTCAAGTGCTGATTTATAATTTCCGTTTAATTTGTGAACTTCGACCAAATGCAAAAGATGAGTTTTTTCTTCATCAAGCATTCCTAATTTGCGAAAACCAAGTACCGATAATATTAAATTTTCCTTTGCTTCAATCAGTATTTCATTTAGTTTTTCTTCGCTTACAAAAGGCTTATTGATGTTGTAAATTTTAATTTTCAGTTTACCAATATTTCCATGCAAATAAGCGATGCCGTAATTATCATTTATTTTTTTTGCGATTTTTAAAGCATTTTTATAATACATTATTGATTCGGAAAATTTATTCAATTCTGCATAAACCAAACCAATATTTCCCAAATAAATTGAGTAATTATAATTGTCCTCAATTTTTTTAAAAATATTTAATGCTTTGTTATAGTATTCGATTGATAAATTATAATTTTTAAGTTCAAAATAAATTAGCCCGATATTTCCGTATTGAATTGCTATATCTGACTTATTATTATTTTCTTCAGAAATTTTTAATGCCTCCTTAAAATATTCCAATGAACTTTCATACTTTTTAAAAGTACTGAGAAGAATTCCAATTTTTCCTAAACAATTTGCAATTCCTTCTTTAGAATTTAATTTTTCATAAATTTCTTTTGAACTTTGTAAATATTCCAACGAATTTTTAAAATCAGAAACATTGAAATATGCTGTACCAATATTACTTTTTGTTCTGGCAATTCTTTCATCTGATTTTAATTTTTCAAAAATTGATAAAGCATAATTGTGGTTTTCTAAAGATAATTTAATATCACCCTTGAATCTATAAGTTTCACCTAAATTGTTATAAGCATCGCCAAGTCCTTTTTCAAATCCAATATCCGTTGAAAGTTTTCTTGCCATTTCCGCATATTTAATACTTTCATCCAAATTGGTTGGAGCTAAAAACCATGCAATTTCATTAAGTAAATTAACTTTAACTGTATCAATAGATTCTTGGGATAATAATGTTTTCAAACTGTCCGATTTAGACAAAGAAAATGAACTATCAAAATTTTGTTGAGCTGGAAAAGTTTGTACCAATCCAACAATTAAAATAGAAATCTGCAAAAATATTTTTCTTTTAATTTTTCTCATTTACAAAAAAATACAAACAGTATTAATTATTAATATTATTCAGTTTATTATCGTATAACATCAAATAAGCTTTAAAACAGAAAACCCTCTTTGGGAGGGTTTTGGTAGCTTGTAAAAATTTATTGAACTATTTAAGTAAAATCATTCTCTGCGTTTTTGTAAATCTACCCATTTGGAGAGTATAAAAATAAATTCCGCTTGGTAGATTCCGGAAATTGCCGGAATTACTGTTGAATTCAACTTCATAATTTCCGGGATTTTGTTTTTCATTAACTAAGGTGGCAATTTCTTTTCCTAATACATCATAAATTGTTAATTTTACATTATTACTCGAGCTAAAGCTCGAGGCTACATTTGGGATTGAATATTTTATTGTTGTACTTGGATTAAACGGATTAGGATAATTTTGTGCTAATTCAAAGTTTTCCGGAGCAGAGATAATTGTTTCAATTACATCGGAATATTCAAATTTTCCATCAATATCTATTTGTTTTAATCTGTATAAATATTTTCCCGAATTTGTAATAGAATTATCTTTATAAAAATAATATTTGGGTGAATTACTGTTTCCATTTCCTTCAACAAAACCAATTCTTTCCCATGCTGTATTCTTACTACTAACTTCTGACTTCTGTTTTTCAATTTCAAATCCATAATTATTAACTTCAGTCGCAGTTTCCCAATTTAATAAAACATTATTTTCTTCAACATTTGCGGAAAAAGAAGTAAGCTCAACCGGAAGTGGTGACGTACTTTCATAAATTATTGCGCGCATTTCATAATCTTTTGAATAAACGCTCCAGCTTGTTCCATTAAAAGAATAAGATCTTCCATGCGAATTATTACTTACAACCATATGAACAGAATTTACCGGAACTGTAAACCCAACGAAAAAATCTCCGGTTAAATCATGCAATTGTTGTTCATAATTTCTCAAGTCAATTTTTGTAAACGGAAACGGGTTATCCAAAGTTGCTTCCGGAGTTACTGAAAATGGAGTGATTAAATCATTTCCCGGAACTCCATTATTATTTGCCCAAACATGAAAAAGTATGTTTGAGTTTGAAAGATTAGTATCTCTATAATTTCTTATTAAAACTGTTACCAATCTTCCGTACATATTTGAAGGAACAGAAATTTTAACAGCTACAGCGGCTGTTCCGGTAGTTGTAGCAACTGCATCAACAATTCCATCATCATAAGCTAAGTAAGTTCCGGAAAAATATTCATATTTTGTCGCTGTTGTTGTGTCGGTTTGATTTGGTGATGAGGCATTATCAACAGCCTTAATTTTATAGGAAATTTTTGAACCGGGAGCTTGTGCCGGAATTGTAAAAGAATATTCATTTCCGCTTGTATTTATTCCGGTAACTGAATATGGTCCAACACCATCAATTAAATAGTAAAGAGCTGCTGAACTAATTCCGGAAATATCTGTAATTTCAGCAATTACGTTATTAGCTCCTTGGGTTCCTTCAAAAAATTGCGGTCCTGGGCGAACAATTAATGGAGCTGAATTATCAATTGTTGAACCGGTAATTGTAACATCATCAATATAAATTCCATCTGCAACAACATACTGATCACTATAAAATCTAAATCTAATTTTTACATTAGAATTTCCGGCAAATGTTCCAAGATTAAAAGTATATTTTTGCCAAGTGGAAGAAACTCCCGTAAATTCTGTTAATTTTACAAAACTTGTTCCGCCATTTTTTGAAATTTCTACATATATATAATCAAACGCATATTCTAAATTATATTTTGCCCAAAAACTAAATTCCGCTCCTTGATAACTGCTTAAATTAATATTTATTGATGTCGCAGATGTTGATTGAATATTTGTATAATTTCCAGCTGGACTTTCAGTTAATGAATTTGAAGCTGAATAATAACTTGAAGTTGTTAATCCCCAATTTCCCGTTAAAACCCACTTTGAAGTTCCGGAGCTAAAATTATCTGTAAACACTTGAGTTTGAAATCTGAAATTTTGTGAAACAAATAAAATAAGTATTAATATTTTAGGGAATTCGCTCAGCAGTTTTTTTATGTTTTTCATAATTTTACCAATAAATCGTTTAAATTATTTATCGGCAAAGAGCATACCATATAAAAAATTTTGTTTTTGTACTGTTTTAAGGGTATATGTAAAGATTTGTCATATAAAAATGTAATTTTATGAAAAATGTGTTTCAAATCACAACACAAAATTTTGAACTAATTAACTTCTGTGAAAATTGTCGTATTAGATAAATGTTAAATTTATTTCTTAGTTGGTTTTCTTTTTTTTGAAATAAATTCTTTAAAGGAGTTTAGTAAGTTTTTTCGTTCCTTGGGATTTTTAATAAATTTTTCAATACTCTTTGAATATATTTTTTGATAGCTGGAAAAATCCTATGACATTTGCTTAACCTTCGAGGTTTCCCACAACAGCGTGCAAACAAAAAAACCCAAAGGTTTTATAAATTAATTTTTATATCCAACAACAGTTATGCTGAAAATTCCAATTTCATTATTTCTAAAAGTTTTTATTTCTTCTTCATCCAAATAATTAATTAAAACATTATCGGGCAATTCAATTATTTTGGTTTTCTTAATTTCAATATTTTTAAAACCGGTTTGCTTTATAATTTCCAAATATTCATTTTGTTGAATTGCACCGGAGATACAACCGGCATACATTTCAGCAGATTTTTTTAATTTCTCCGGCAAATTTCCTTTTATTACAATATCCGAAACGCAAAAATGTCCGCTCGATTTTAAAACTCTATAAATTTCTAAAAATGCTTTTTGCTTATTTGGAACTAAATTTAAAACGCAGTTGCTAATTATCACGTTTCCGGAATTGTTTTCTAGAGGTAGATTTTCAATTTCACCTAATTTGAACTCAACATTTTCAAATCTACAATTAGCCTTATTTTTATTGGCTTTTTCAATCATCTCATTTGTAAAATCAATTCCAATTAATTTTCCTTCTTCACCAACTAAAGGTCGTGCAACAAAAATATCATTTCCGGCACCGCAGCCTAAATCAATAACTGTATCTCCATTTTTAATTACGGCAAATTCTGTTGGAACTCCGCATCCCAAATCCATATCAGCGTCTTTTACATAACCGTCAAGGTTAGAATAATCTTCTTGCATCGTGTTACAATCTGAAGTTGTTGATTTTTCACCGCAACAACAGCCGCATTCGCTTGTTGCTGTTGCAATTTCTGCATATTTATTTTTTACTGATTTTTTTATTTCTATTTTATTGTTCATAATTTTTCCTATAATTTAAATTATTTTTTAAAAATGAAGTACACCGCCAAGACTAAAAAGATAAATCCAATAATATGATTTGTTCTAAACGTTTCTGTTTTAAATAAAACAAGTGAAAATAAAGTAAAAACAATTAATGTTATAACTTCTTGTAAAACCTTTAATTCAACAAGACTAAACGATCCGCCGTTTCCGTTGTAACCAATCCTATTTGCTGGAACTTGAAAGCAATATTCAAAAAAAGCTATTCCCCAACTGATTAATATTATTGCAAATAGTCCAAGGTTTTTGAAACCATCTATTTCCTTAAATTTTAAATGTCCGTACCAAGCAAAAGTCATAAATGTATTTGAAGCTGCAAGTAGAAGAATTGTGTAAATACTGTTCATAAATTTCCTTATTTATTTTCTTTTTTAATTTTGAAAAGATTGGTCTCAAAATTAATCTTTCATTTGCATTCTAGTCAATCTTTATATTATTAAATGTAAATAACATTTCTGTTCCAATTTCCTCAAATCTTTCTCTGTATTTTAATTCTTCTAAATCAGTTCCGTCAAATTCTTTTGGATCGTTATAACGAATTGGGAATCTTACTTCAGCACCAAAGACTACCGGACAATTCTCATCAGCATCAGAACACGTCATTATTGCTGCAAAATTATTTTGCGGATTAAATTCATCTGAATAGACTTTTGAAAAACATTTAATTGGTTCAACATTTTCAGAATAGGAAACTAAATAAATTGGATTTTGAGAATCATCTAATTTTCTAATTTTAAATCCGCAATTTTCAATTGCCTTAACAGCATGCAGATTAAACGCTGTTGCTTCTGTTCCGCCAGAATAACATTTTACATTTGGAATATTAAAATAGTGAGCTGCTGTTTGCGCCAATATTTGACTCATATGACTTCTACGTGAATTATGTGTGCATATAAAAGTTAAATTCACCACTTCATTTTTAGAAATTTTGGCTGAAATATATTCTGAAAAATTTAATAACAAATTTTTTCTATGGTTAGAAATTTCATTAAAGGAATTTTTTAGTTCATCAATTTTATTTTCTATTTCTTTATAAATCATTTCGTGCCTTTCAATATCTTAATATGTTGAATAAATTAAATATACACCGCCAAGAATTACTAAAACTCCGCAAATTCTTTTAATCCACAAAATTATTTTCGATTCCTCACTCCAATTCAAATACTTCTGTACTTTACCAGCTAATGTTCCGGCTCCAACAATAACAGAACAATGTCCAATTCCGAATGCCAGCAAAAACAATATTGCAAGAAAATAATTTGTCTGTGCAGTTTGAAATACAATTCCTAAAACCGGTGCCATATATGCAAACGTGCAAGGTCCCAGAGCAATTCCAAAAAGTAAACCAAGTAATAAAGCTGCAACCAATCCTTTTGATTTAATTTTTCTTAATCCAAAATTATTCCAATCAATTTTTATAATATCTAATAAATATAATCCTACAAGAAAAAATATTAAAGCAACAAAATAATTTCCATAAACGCCAACATCTCCCATCAATCTTCCAAGTGATGCTGTAATAATTCCTATTAGAGCTATTGTTATAAGAATTCCAACTGAAAAAATTAACGATATTAAGAATGTTCTATTTATTGTAATTTTACCTTGAGAGCTAATAAAACCAACAACTAACGGAATACTTGAAAGATGGCAAGGCGATAAAAGTATTGATAAAACTCCCCAACCAAATGAAGCAAGTAACGCAATCCAAAAATTTTCATATAATGCAGATGATAAAAATGTAAATATGCTTTCAATCATAAATATCCTTTTATTGCTCTGGTACTAAATTTATAGTTTTTCTAAAATTACTTTAAAAAATTTATTGTTTGAATTATTTTATAATGTAAGAATTACTTGTTAGCCTTAAGTCCTTTCCCTTGCAATATTTTATCAATATCACTTTCCGGATAAAATCCTTCGTGTCGATGAAACTCTTTTCCATTTTCATCTAAAAAAACTTGTGTTGGAATAAGACGTATTCCATATTTACTTGCATACGGTTTACCGGAATTTGTCCATACATCATGAAATACAACTTTAACTTGACCTTTATATTTTTCTTCGATTGCTTTCATCACCGGTTGCATTTGCTTACATGGAATACAATTCACCGAGCCAAGTTCAACAAATGTAACTTTTGGTTTTTTAGTTTCATTTTGTGCGTTAAAGTTTGAATAAGAAAAACAGAGAAAAGATAATATCAAAATTAAATTTTTCATTTACGCTCCTTCAACCATGTTATTATTTGATCATCTTTCGGAATAATTCCAAAACTTTTTACTTGTTCATTAATTATAAGTCCGGGCGTCATCATTATTCCATAATTTACCATTTCTTGAATATCGGTTACTTTTTCAACCAAAGCATCAATATTATTTGAAGCTATTAATTCTCTTACTTTACTTTCAAGTGTTTGACATTTTTTACATCCGGTGCCAAGTATTTTAACTGAAATCATTTTGTCCTCATTTATAAACAAACATTTGGTGATTTAATATTTCCTTCTTCAATTTCACCCTTAAAATATTTTTTCTGAAAAAACAACGCAACATTTACAAGTGAAATTAAAACTGGAACTTCTACAAGCGGACCAATTACTGCTGCAAATGCTTCTCCGCTATTTATTCCAAAAACTGCAATTGCTACTGCAATTGCTAATTCAAAATTATTACTCGCTGCAGTAAAAGAAAGTGTTGCGGTTTTGCTGTAATCTGCACCAACTTTTTTGCCCATATAAAATGAAACAAAAAACATTATCACAAAATAAATTACCAATGGAATTGCAATTCTTACTACATCAAAAGGAATTTTAACAATGTACTCTCCCTTTAAAGAGAACATTACAAAAATTGTAAACAACAATGCTATTAAGGTTATCGGACTTATTTTAGGAATGAATTTTCTTTCGTACCAATCTTTGCTTTTTAATTTTAGAAAAACAAATCTTGTAATCATTCCCCCAAAGAATGGAATACCCAAATAAATTAAAACACTTTCCGCTATTTGTCCGATTGTAATATCGACCACAAATGTTTGCAATCCAAACCATGATGGAAATACAGTTAAAAAAAGATATGCATAAACTGAAAAGAAAAGAACTTGAAATATTGAGTTAAAAGCAACTAAACCCGCTGCATATTCAGTATCACCTTTAGCAAGTTCATTCCATACTATAACCATTGCAATGCATCTTGCGAGCCCAATCAAAATCAATCCGGCCATGTATTCCGGATAATCATGCAAAAATAAAATAGCTAATAGGAACATCAATATTGGTCCTATTAACCAATTTTGAACTAAAGACAAGATTAGTACTTTAACGTTTTTAAATACATCTGGCAACTCTTCATACTTTACTTTTGCCAAGGGCGGATACATCATTAGTATCAGACCAATTGCAATTGGAATATTTGTAGTTCCAATACTGAATGAATCCCAAAACTTAGCAACACCCGAGAATAAATATCCAGAAAGAACACCAAATAACATTGCAAGGAATATCCATAATGTTAAATATCTATCTAAAAATGAAAGTTTTTTTGTTAATTGTGCCATACAATTTTCTTTCTGTTGGATATTTCTAAATTAATTGATATTACTAAGCCAATGTTCCAAAGTGGATTTTGTTGGAATTTTTCCACTTGAAAGAACTTTTCCATTCACTACTAATCCGGGAGTTACCATTACACCATAATCCATAAATTTATCTCGGTCGGTTACTTTTTCAATTTTTGATTCGATGTTATTTTCTTTAACAACATCTTT
>JBGSKB010000717.1:0-3237 GCA_041741395.1 Melioribacteraceae bacterium | reverse complement strand
GAATTGGTTAAGCAACACATTAAACAAGCAATTAATTCTGGCGCTCGCGCAATGATTGATGAATCATTATTTCCAAATGCAAAAAATGATACAAATTATCTAGCACCACAAGTGTTATTGGATGTTAATCACAACATGAATGTAATGTATGATGAAACTTTTGGACCAGTTGTGGGAATAATGAAAGTTAAAAATAATCTAGAAGCATTAAAATTGATGAATGACAGTCCATACGGATTAACAGCATCAATATGGACAGAAAATCAAGATGAAGCAGTTAAAATTGGGAACCAAGTAAACACTGGCACATGGTTTATGAATCGCTGCGATTATCTTGATCCATATTTAAGCTGGGTTGGAGTTAAAGATTCCGGAAGAGGTTGTTCTTTATCAAAAGTTGGATACGAACAATTAACTAGACCAAAATCTTTTCATTTGAAAATTAAACATTAAAATTAAAATTTATACGGAGTTTAAGAATGCCATTATTACGTCACACTTATAATTACCCAACCAGAATTGAATATGGTCCGGGAGCGTTATCAGATCTTCCTAAAATAATTAAATCAAGGGGTCTTGAAAAAGGATTGTTGGTAACAGATCAAGGTATAGAAAGTATTGGATTAGCTGACAAATTGCGATTATACTTTACCGATCAAAATATCAAAATATTTAGCTATAGCGATGTTGTATCAAATCCTACAGAACAAAATGTTATAGATGCTACTAATATCTATAAACAAAATGGTTGCGATTTTATTGTTGCCCTTGGCGGAGGTTCTCCAATTGACGTTGGTAAAACAATTAAAGTAACAGCAACTCATGATGAACCATTAGAAAAATTGGATGATTCAAAAGGCGGAGACAAATTTATTGTAAATGAAATGCCGCCGTTTTTTGCAATTCCAACAACTGCCGGAACCGGTAGTGAAGTTGGAAGAAGCAGCGTAATTACTGTAAAATCTACTAATAAAAAAACAATTATTTTTGCACCCAAAATGATGCCCGATATTGCTGTGCTTGATCCAGAAGTAACTTTATTATTGCCTAAAAAACTTACAGCGGCAACCGGTGTTGATGCGTTTGTACATAATCTTGAAGCATATTTAATGAATGTTTTTCATCCAATTGCAGATGCAATTGCTAAAGAAGGAATTTATAAATGCTTTAAATATTTACCAATTGTTGTTGAAGACGGAAATAATGTTGCTGCAAGAGGTGAAATGTTATTAGCTTCTGCAATGGGAGCAACAGCTTTTCAAAAAGGACTTGGAATAAATCACTCAATTGCACATGCATTAAGTGTATTTTACGATACGCACCATGGTTTAGCAAATGCTGCGGTACTTGTTGAAGTTATGAAATATAATTCAACAGATGAAAAAGTAAATAAAAAACTTGCTTCTTTAGGAAATCTGCTTGATACAGAAAACAATGCTGAGTCTGTTATTTCAGCAATTGAAAAATGGTTAATAAAAGTTGGAATGCCAACTGATCTGAAAAATATCGGTATTAAAGAAGAAGATATAAATGGATTAGAAGAATATGCAATGGGTGATCCATGCAAACCACTAAATCCAAAACCAGTTTTAGCTGGTGATGTTACAAGAATTATTAAAAATTTAATATAGACAAGGAAATTTAATTTATGATCAAAGGAATTACATTTGATCTTTGGGATACAGTATTTATTGATGATTCCGATGAACCAAAAAGAAAGAAAGCCGGAAGACCAACAAAATCAGTTGAAAGAAGATTATTAGTAAAACAGTTCGTAAATAAACATCAAGAAATTTCGCAAGAAAAAGTTAATGCTGCTTATGATGCTCAAGATGCCGCATTTAGAAAAGTATGGCATGAACATCATATTACTTGGACTGTTAAAGAGCGACTTGATATTGTTTTAAAAGGATTAAATATTGTTCTTCCCAACAATGAAATGAAAGAGTTAGTAAAACTTCATGAAGAAATGGAATTAGAATTTAAACCGGATTTTATTGATGGAGTTCATGATGCAATTAAACAACTTAGTCAACATTATAAGCTTGGAGTAATTTCAGACGCCATATTTAGTCCTGGTAGAGCTTTAAGAAAACTATTAGAAGATGAGGGACTTTTACAATATTTCTCTACTTTCGTTTTCTCTGATGAAGTTGGATGTTCAAAACCAGCTGAGTGTGTTTTCCAAGCTGCAAAGAAAAGTATGGGACTGGAATTTAATGAAATAGTACATATTGGAGATAGAGAACACAATGATATTCTCGGTCCAGAAAAAATTGGAATGCACTCAATACTTTGTCTTGCAGCTCTTGATCGCGGAAGTGATAGAAACAGAGCCGATGGTTTTTTTGAACATTATAGTGAATTACCAAATCTTATAGAAAATTTAAAGGACTTTTAGTTTATGAATCAATTGAATTTTATTATTATAGATGGATATCCTAAACCAAGTCGCGATCAATTTGATGAAGTTGGAATGACAAAAGCTGGTGAGTTATATGCAAAATTATTAATACAACATTTACCAGATGCAAAATATGATATTTTTTATTCAAGTGATCCCGGAGTTAGTTTACCAAATGCAGAAGAACTTAAAAAATACGATGGCGTTTTATGGCCAGGTTGTAATTTAACAGTTTATCATGATCATGATGAAAGAGTAACAAAAATGGTTGACTTCTGTAAAGCAGCTTATGAAGTTGGCGTTCCACAATTTGGAAGTTGTTGGGCTGCGCAAATTGCTGTTTATGCAGCCGGAGGTGAAGTAAAACCAAATCCGAAAGGACGAGAAATGGGTCTTGCAAGAAAAGTATTTCTTACTCCGGAAGGACTTAATCATCCAATGTATGAAGGTAAACCGCCGGTTTTTGATGGTTTTATTAGTCATGATGATGAAATAACAAAACTACCCGAAGGTGGCAAATGGCTTGCATCTAATGATTTTACAAAAGTTCAATCAGTTGAAGTAAAACACAAAAAAGGAATTTTCTGGGCACCGCAGTATCATCCGGAATATGATCTTCATGAAGTTGCAAAATTAATAATTGCAAGAGAAGAAAAATTAATTAAACAAAACTACTTTAGTTCGAAAAATGATTTGATGAATTATGTTGAAGATTTAGAAAAAATCTTTACCAACAAGAATAATAAAGATTTGCGTTGGAAATATGGTATTGATGATGATGTTCTTCAAGATTCTATTAGACAATTAGAATTTGTTAATTGGTTAAATAAAGT
>JBGSKB010000716.1:0-2819 GCA_041741395.1 Melioribacteraceae bacterium | reverse complement strand
AAACATAATCGGTTACGTTAGCAACGGTTAAATTTTGAGTACTGGCAACTACTTTAATTTTCAAATATGCGTCTTCTATACTTGTATAATTATCAATATCTTGATTAGCCTTTGAAATTCTTGTAGGTGTTAATTCATGATATGTAATTGCATGATGAAATGTCGTATCCGAAAATTGAAGGGTATTATTTGATGGATTTTCATATACAAAAACAGTATCTTTTATTTTTAAGTCATAATAGAAATTGCCACGTTCTGCGGTTTCAATTTTAGTTTTTATCCAATTACCTTGAAATAGAATAGCTTTAAATTTTGATTTGGTTGTATTTAAAAAGATGTACAGTTCTTGAAGTAATTCTGATACTTTTATTAATTCAGATTTAAAAACCGGATGTTCTAAGTATGAATGTGATAATGGGTGCATAAGCAAATACAATTCATCACCTAACCTGTTAATTAAAGTTTCACTTTGCTTAATTGTTTTAAGAAATTGTTTAGTTTTTTTCTGAATATCTTTAATTGCAAAAGAAGGAATTTTAACTAATGTATCATTTTCTTTATCAATATTATAACTATATTCTTCTGGTAAAAAATTACACAAAATTTCTTCTGCATATTTTCTAAAATAGCTTGCTGCAGCTGGGTAATCAGGACGATCTGTACTGTGGACATTTCTTAATCCGTCAGCTAAAAAGCTATTGCAACCTGAAACAACGACTGGACTTGATATTTTTATTCCATTTATCATTTTTTCAACTGAATAAACTTCTAAAATATTCCAATCTGATTCAAGTTGGGTTGAATATTTTCTTTTTATGTATTCATATAAATATCTGTCATGGGTGAAAAAGAAAATCTGGTATCGCGTTGAATATCTTTCAAATAATAATTTCAATACTTTATCCCTGTTGCTCATATCTAGACTAACCAAAATATCATCTAAGCATAGTATTTTAAGGTTTGCCTCCTGCAAGTGCTCTTCAAGAATAGCAAATCGAATAGCTAATGCAATAGCTGTTAATTTTGCTTCATTTAAAAATGTCTGTGGTTTAGAAATAATATCATTTTTGCCCTCATAAACAGGTATTTTGAGTAATAAACCACCACCAGTAAAATCTTTTCTTCCTTTACGAACAATTGGTTTATATTCTAGATAGAATTGAAAATTTATTTTGAAATATTCTTCTAATATTTGATTGCCAGTGGTATTAATAAATGTTGCAAATTGTGTTAAATCATCATTAAAATCACGAATTAGATTATCATAATCTATATATTCTGGTGAACCAGAGTATGGTGGAACTCTTTTATTTGCTTCGTTATAAATATAAACTGGACCTTCTTTAATTGAACTCCACAGTTCTCCTAAGCTTTTCCAAGTTAATTTAGGGTTACCATGCATGTCGTAATTAAAAACATAATCAGTATAAATGTAGTCAAATACTTCATCAATAAACAATTGAAATAAATCTGTGGTTTCTCTTTTTTTAAAATCATGGATTTTTAATAAAAAACGATAATTGAGAAAATCAGATGCGTAACGATATGTTTTATGTTTATCATTATCTTTTATATTAGTATCTGATGCTGAAATTTTTAATTCAGTATCATTAGAAAGAGTTGCTTTTACAAATGAATTATAATTGTTTTCTGGTTCTGCATGGATATTTACTAAGCTATTAGGGGTTGTGGGTGGCCCGAAATATTTAACAATTTCCATATCGGTTCTTTTAAGACTACTTTCAAGTAAAGTATATAAAGACCAAAATAATGATGATTTCCCACTGCCGTTTTCACCATAAATTAATACATGCTTAGAATCAATCTCAATTGCAGGCGCATTCCCAAAATACTTGAAATTGTTAATGTGTAAACTCTTAATTTTTAAATCTAATCCTGGCATCTTTCAGTAAATTAAAGTGTATTTCTCTTAATATATCCGATAATATGTGGGCTTACCATTTCGCTGCGAATTACTCGGTTTCTTATGGGATTGTCCATGTGTTGTAACCAATTGTATGTATTATCTATTATTGAACAAATTTCATTTGGATTTGATAATTCATTTATTGGTTTCAAGTCGAGAAATTGAATTACATCAATTTTCTCTTCTTTCATATGTTCTTCAAAGAATAATTCAAATACACAATAATTTAATACTTCTTCAAAAACTGAAATCATATCTGAATTGGGTATGAATTTGTTTACTTTCGGATTTTTAAAATCCGATAGATAAATCAAGTAATCAACAAGCATTTCTAATAACTTTTCGTTTTTCTCGGTTGTTTTTGGAATTAAAACTTGTTCAACATATTGGCCAGTATATCTTTTTCTGCCACCTGCAATTTTAGCCGTAATTTGAAAAAACCAGAAATCTGAAACTTTTGAATTCAATATTGCTATTAAATATTTTAAATTTTGTGTATCGCTTGTTAGAAAATAGGCTGAATTGGTTAAATACATTCCGGTATCATCGAAAGCGTAATTCCCTTTATCTGATATTTCTATCCAAACTATTTTCTTCTCTTCATATTTTCGCCAGAAATTTGCACCATATCTTTGAAGCGCATACCATTCATATCGTATTCCAGTTTCCGCTTTATTTCTGGCACAAAGCTGGTCGTAAAATTGATATAAATGGTTATATATTTCAGGAAAGTTTTTTTTGAACTCAATTTCAGCTATTTCTGAAGCGTTTGCTATATCTGGATTTTCATGTAAAGGAAAATGCCACGGAATAAATAAAGTATATAAATTTTGATATTCATATTTATATCGTTTTATATCTTTTCCTCTCAATAACGGTTTTATAAATTCTC
>JBGSKB010000715.1:0-3325 GCA_041741395.1 Melioribacteraceae bacterium | reverse complement strand
AGTTGATCAAGTAATTGTTTTCTAATTTTATCTTTTTCAATTGATGGTTTAGCCGTTACATTTGAATAAACCGGAACTTCAGAATTTTTAATATTTGTATATTTTAAACTTTCTTGAAGTTCATTTGATGCTGACTCCATTAACGGAGAATGAAACGCACCGCTAACAATCAATTCTTTAACTATTTTTGCACCAGCACTTTTGGATAATTCCATTGCTTTTTTTACACCGTTTATTGAGCCAGAAATTACAATTTGTCCCGGTGAGTTAAAATTAGCACATTGAACAATACCTTCAATTGAAGCTTTTTTACAAATTTCTTCAAGTTTTTCTGCATTTAATCCAACAATTGCTGCCATGGTTCCGGGTGATTTAATTCCCGCTGATAACATTGCTTCACCTCTTTTCCTAACAAGATTGAAAGCATCCAAAGAATCCAAACTCTTATTTGCAACTAAAGCAGTATATTCACCAAGCGAATGTCCAGCAACAGCATCATATTCTAAATTTTCAATTTCATTGAGCAATAATACACTATGAAGAAAAATTGCTGGTTGAGTAATATTTGTTAATTTTAATTCTTCTTCAGGCCCATTAAACATTATATCTGAAATTTTGAAATTTATTGCGTCTTCTGCTTTTTCAACAAAATCTTTTGCAATCTCAGATTTTTCAAAAATGTCTTTTGCCATTCCAACATACTGTGAACCTTGACCGGGAAATAATAATGCTCGCTTACTCACTAATCCATTCCCCAGGTTAAATATATTGAACCCCAAGTAAATCCGGCACCAAAAGCAGCTAAAATTAAATTATCACCTTTTTTAAGTTTTCCATCACGGTAATATTCCGTTAAACAAAGAGGAATGGTTGCGGCAGTTGTGTTTCCGTATTTATGAATATTTACCATTGCTTTTTCTTTTGGAATTCCCATTCTATTTGCAGTTGCATCAATAATTCGTAAGTTTGCTTGGTGAGGGACCAAATATGCAATTTCATCAGAAGTAAGATTATTTTTCTCCATAATTTCAACAGAAATATCTGCCATTCCTTTTACTGCTTCTTTGAAAACTGTTTTACCATCTTGATATAAAGTATGATAACCCAAATCCACAGTTTCATGAGATGGAGGATTTAAACTGCCTCCGCCTTTCATATATAAATATTCTGATCCGGAACCATCACAATGTAGAATTGAATCTCTAATTCCCAAATTTAAATCTTCTGTTGGTTCCAATAAAACTGCCGAAGCTGCATCACCAAATAAAAGACAAGTATTTCTATCTTTGTAATCAATAATTGTGCTCATTTTATCTGCCCCAATAACCAAAACTTTTTTATATCTGCCGCTTTCTACTAATCCGGCTCCAGTTTGAAGTGCAAATAAAAATCCGGAACATGCGGCTGATAAATCAAATCCCCAAGCATTTTTTGCACCAATTTTATCTTGTACGAGACAGGCAGTTGCCGGGAAAAACATATCTGGAGTAACAGTTGCTACAATAATAATATCTATTTCATCAGCAGATATATTCTTCGATTTTAATAAATCTAATGCAGCTTTTGCTGCCATATCACTTGTAGCGCCATTTTCTTCTTTTCTTCTTTCCTTTATTCCGGTTCTTGAAACGATCCATTCATCGCTTGTTTCAACAATTTTTTCAAAATAATGATTGTCCAGTATTGTTTCTGGCAAATACATACCGACTGCTGTAATTTGCGCATTTAATAATCTTTTCTTTTTAGAGGTTTCCATAAAATTCCTTACCCTCCCTTAATTTATTTAATAAACCTTTTTCAAACATTTCGTTAGCTTTTAAGATCATATTTTTAATTGCGATTGGAGAACTTGAACCATGTCCAATTATACTAATTCCATCAACTCCTAATAAAGGTACGCCGCCATGAGTTTCATAATCCATTTCTTTTAAAGATTCTTTGAATACTTTTTTTGTAATCAATGCTTTAATTTTATTCAGCAAAGATTCATCGGCATAAGATCTTACTCTACTTTTTAAGAAATTAACAAAACTTTCACCAAATTTTAGAATTATATTTCCAATAAATCCATCAACTACAATTATATCAACTTTCCCTTTTAAGATATCTCTGCCTTCAACATTTCCAATAAAATTCAATTTTGATTTTTTTAGTAATTCAAACGCTTCTAATGTTACAGAATTTCCTTTTGAATCTTCTTCTCCGACACTCAATAATCCAATCGAAGGATTTCTAATTCCATTAATTTCTTTAGCGTAAATAGTTCCCATAATTGCATATTCAAGCAGGTGGTTTGATTTACTATCCACACTTGCGCCAACATCATATACTGTGCAAAATTTTTTATCATTTGTCGGGAATTGCGCACCAATTGTTGGTCTGCCAAATCCTTTAATTCTTCCAATAATTAGTGTAGATGCAGCCATCATTGCTCCAGTATTTCCGGCACTAACAAAAGCATCAGCATGTTTATCTCTAACTAACTCTGCTCCTTTTACAATTGACGAATCTTTTTTCATTTTTAGGGCGTTAGTTGGAGAATCACTCATTGAAATAACTTGGCTCGCATGTATAATTTTTGAAGTATCAAAAGCTATTTTTTTTTCTTTTAAAATACTGTCAATTTCTAATTTTATACCAATCAAAGTAATTTCAATGTTAGGATTTTGTTGAATTGCTTGAATTGCACCAAGTATAGGATTGAGGGGAGCAAAATCTCCCCCCATTGCATCAACAATTATTTTACACATTTTATTGTTTATCGACATTTTAAATTATGATTCTGGAACAAATAAAGAACGTCCAGCATAATATCCACAACTTGGGCATGCACGGTGACTTAATTTTATTTCACCACAATGTGAGCAGGTACTTAAGGAAGACGCAGCAGCTTTGTAATGTGTTCTTCTTTTGTCTCTTCTACTCTTTGATATTTTTCTTTTCGGATGCGGCATTTTTTTATTAACCTCTTAACTTAATTTAATTTATTTTTTAATTTTAGTAACGGTTCAAAGGTTGGACCCATTTCTTCTTTTTTACAATTACATTTTTCTAAGTTTAAATTTACCCCACATGAATAACATAAACCCTTACAATCTTCAGTACATAATTTTTTTAAAGGAATTGTAAGATTCGCATAATCAATAACGTCATTAGTTATATCAATTTTATCTTCCTTTGATGATATAAAAAAAACATTTGTACTTTCAACATTTTCTTTTTTATCAAAAATATAGACTAATGAAAAATCTGAATTCAAATTTGTTACATAATCTGAATTGCATCTATCGCAGATAAATTGCGCAGGAATTGTTAAATTACAATT
>JBGSKB010000714.1:0-3031 GCA_041741395.1 Melioribacteraceae bacterium | reverse complement strand
AAATACGTTTTACCTAAATGAAAATGTAAAAGTTATGATAAGCGAATACTGGACTGTTGAAAAGTTTTAAAAGGGAACCACTAAAAACCCAAGTATCAAAAAACAAAAAACAAACAAATCCCAATAAATAAAATTCAAATGGAATAAACAGAGCCAAGCTGAAGTTATTTTGAATTTGGTTTTAAAATTACACCTAGCGGCGGACAAGTTTGGAATTTATTTGCTATTTGGCGCTTGTTTTTTGAGATTTTAGAGATGCTCAAAAAGGGCATGAAGCTCACAAAAATCAATCCCAAAGGTCCAAAGGGCTCCTTTAGAGGATGCCTTCGGCAGAACAAAGAAAAGAATTCAGTCCGTTAGCAAGCGGATCAGTTGTAAGAAAATAAAAAGAACTTGTCATTTCGAATCCCGATGTTTTTTCGGGTGAGAAATCTCCAAGGAACAGAAGTCAGAAGACAGTCCGTTAGCTAACGGATCAGTAACCAGTAGTGAGATAATTAATAGAACTTGTCATTTCGAATCCCTATGATTTTCGGGTGAGAAATCTAAAAGAAACAGAATTCAGAATACAGTCCGTTAGCTAACGGATCAGTAGTAAGAAAATAAAAAGAACTTGTCATTTCGAACCCCGATTTTTTTCGGGTGAGAAATCTAAAAGAAACAGAATTCAGAATACAGTCCATTAGCTAACTGATCAGTAGTAAGAAAATAAAAAGATCTTGTCATTTCGAATCCCGATGTTTTTTTGGGTGAGAAATCTCAGAAAAATAGAAATCAAAGGAACTAAAAAAAATCACAAATAACAATTTTCAAATAACAAACAAATTCCAAAAATCAATATTGGTTTACGGTTAGTATAAACAAATGAAGCGAGTTGTCATTCCGTCCGTCAGCTGACGGATTGATCCGGAATCTAGTATCTAGTATTAAGAATATAAAGAACTTGTCATTTCGAATCCCTATGATTTTCGGGTGAGAAATCTAAAAGAAACAGAATTCAGTCCTTTAGCTAACGGATTTCAAGAATACAAAATTCACAATTTATAATTCATAATTCCTAATTCATAATTCCTAATTCATAATTCCTAATTCATAATTAAGTAGATCGTCTATATTTTTCTCATATCTAACATCTAAAATCTCTTATATTTCCTTATATCTAACATCATGAATCAAAGAACTAAATTCTAAAAATTGTTTTGTTGTGTTTACAAAAATGCGTAAATTTGTAAAAATTTATTTACAGATATGAAAAAAAGACTACTTTTCAAAAAACTTGTAGAGTATTTAGAGCATAAAAACGCCTTAATAATTACCGGTATGCGTCAGGTTGGTAAAACAACATTAATGAAGCAAGTTTTTGAAACAGTTAAAAACCCCAAGTTATGGTTCGATTTTGACAATCCCTTTGATTTATTGCATTTTGAAAATATTGATTATGATGCAATTTATTACAAATTAATTAAGGAGGCAAATTCGAAGGATAAGCGTTTATTTATTTTCATCGATGAGATTCAAAACTATCCTGAAATCACCAAAATTATAAAATATCACATAGATAAATACAGCGTAAAATATGTGGTATCCGGATCATCAAATTACTATCTTAAAAATTTATTTCCGGAATCTTTAAGTGGAAGAAAATTTTTATTTGTTCTTAATCCTTTAAGTTTTAGTGAGTTTTTATATTTTAATAATAAAATTGAAGAACCGGTAAATAACGAGAATATTCAAAATTTATTAAAAGATTATAGTCTTTTAGAATATAAAAAGAATGAGTTAGAATATATAGAATTTATGGAATACGGAGGTTTTCCCGAAGTAGTTTCAACTGAAAATATTGAAACAAAAAAAATGATTTTGAAAAATATTTTTACTTCTTTTTTTGAAAAAGATATTAAGATTATTTCGGATATAAAAGATATTAGGGAACTTAGGGATCTTATTTTGCTTTTAATACCGAGAATAGGAAATATTCTTGATGTAATGAAATTATCTAATGATATGGGTATTAATAGAGTTAAGATCTATAGTTACTTGGATTTATTACAGGGAGTTTTTTTCCTTCGTTTAATTCCGAAATATTCAAAAAGTATTGATAGATCGGTTGCCGGAGGCAGAAAAGTATATTTTTCGGATACTGGTTTATTAAATATTATTGGCAGAGTAAATGAAGGACAGCTTTTTGAAAATACAATATCAAATCAGTTAGCAAATTATGGTGAGGTATCATACTACAATAAAAGAAATAAAGCTGAAATTGATTTTATTTTGGATAAAGCTTATGCATTTGAAGTAAAAAATACGGTTCACCCAAAAGATTTACTAAAACTTGAGAGAAATGCAAAAGAAATTGGAATTGACAAATTCTATATGATTAGTAAAGTCTTTGTTGAAATTAAAAATACTATCTTTCCGCAGATGATATAGGAAAAAGTCACAAGTTTAAAGAATAGAATTCAGAAGATAGAAAACAGTAGTTAGAAGTAGAGTTAAAAAAAATTCAAGATTACATCCGTTGGCTAACGATTGTAAAATTACCAAGATTGCATGATTACATCCGTTGGCTAACGGATATCTAAATGAATAGAGATGTCTCATAAAAACCATTCGACATGACAAGTAAGTCATTTCGAATCCCGATGTTTTTTCGGGTGAGAAATCTCCAAGGAACAGAATTCAGAAGACAGTCCATTAGCTAACGGATCAGTAGTAAGAAAATAAAAAGATCTTGTCATTTCGAATCCCATGTTTTTTCGGGTGAGAAATCTCCAAGGAACAGAATTCAGAAATTAGAAGTCAGAAGACAGTAGTCAGTCCGTTAGCTAACGGATAACAGACAAATAGCAAACAAATACTAAAAATCAAATTACAAACAAATCTCAAAAAATATATTCAAAATGAGAAAAGTTAAAACCTAAAAACGTGAAAACTGAAAAAGAAGTAATGAGTATTAATAGGATATTGAGCAGGAAAAGAAAAAAGTGTTAAAAAATTGACTAACTTATTATAGTTTATTTAATTAATTATA
>JBGSKB010000713.1:0-1842 GCA_041741395.1 Melioribacteraceae bacterium | reverse complement strand
CATCAAATGTAACTTTGAATAATTGTTCAATCATTTGGGGAAAAAATATTGATCCAAGTTACAAGAACACTGCATTTTACAAAAATATTGAAGTATTGGCAATTGAAAATTTTAAGGGACATTCAGCCCAAGAAAATATTGAACCTTTCGTTTTTGATAATTGTTCACAAGTTACAATCAAATAGGAGTCAAAATTGTTTGGACTAGAAATTCTTGATATAATAGTAATATTTCTTTACTTCCTAATAGTAATTGGAATTGGTATTTGGGCAAGCAGTAGAATTAAAAACCAAGAAGATTATCTTCTTGGTGGAAGAAAATTTGGCAAGTTAATTCAAACATTTGCAAGTTTTGGACAAGCAACTTCTGCAGATGGTCCGGTTGGAACTGCTACAACAACATTTCACAATGGTGCTGCCGGTATTTGGAGTTCGCTGCTGATGGTTTTTTCAACACCTTTATATTGGATTACTTCGCCATGGCAGAGAAGGATGAGAGTGCTGACAATGGCTGATTTTTATGAGGAGAGATATGGTTCAAAAAAAATGGCGGCTACTTATGCTTTAGTAGCAAGTATTGGAATGATGGGTTTGGTTTCTCTTGGTTATTCGGCGATGAGCAAAACAATTTTGGCAATTACTCCTAAAACAGTTTCTGAATTTACTCAAGATGAGAAAAATGAATACAATCTTGCAATGGAACTTTCCTTACTTGAAAAAAAAGATGCAAAATTACTAACCGAAGATGAAACTAATCGGATAAATGAACTTAGAACATTAAATCCTAATAGCTTATTTTCACATATTAATGAAAGTATGTTAATTTGGTTAGTTTGTATTATAACTTTGTTTTATGCGGTCATGGGTGGTTTGGAAGCTGCTTTTTATACAGATTTACTTCAAGGCTCTTTTATAATATTACTTTCAATTATCTTGATACCTTTTTCTTGGATTAAAATAACTGAGATTTATGGAACTGGGAAAAATGAATCTGCATTAGAAATATTACATCAAAAACTACCGGAATCATTTTTTGAAATTTTTGGTTCGCCCACCTTAATTGATTTTACTTGGTATTTTATTATTGCCGCTGCTTTAGTTGCCGGATTAACAGTTGTTACACAGCCAAACCAATTAGTTACAAATGCCGCCGCAAAAGATGAAAATTCAGCAAGATTTGGATTTGTTACGGGTGTATTTATAAAAAGGTTTTGTACAATTCTTTGGGGATTATTAGGATTAGCCGCCGTTCTTCTTTACGCAGGTAAAATTCAAAATTCCGATTTAATTTGGGGTTATGCAACGCGTGATTTACTTGGTCCAGTTGGGTTTGGTTTAGTTGGAATAATGATTGCCTCATTAATGGCGGCACTTATGTCAACTGCTACCGCATTGATGTTAACAGTTTCTGGTTTATTACTTCATAATGTATACAAACCAATTTTTGAAGGAAAAAGTGAAATACATTATGTTTGGGTGGGAAGAATTTTAGGTGCATTTTTTTTTATTGGAAGTGCAATTATTGCAACCCAATTTAGTAATATATTTGAAATCTTGAAATTCATTTGGGAATTTTTTGTGATTTTTGTAGCCGCTTTTTGGCTAGGTTTAAAATGGAGAAGAGCAAATAAAAAAGGTGCTTGGGCATCAATTCTTATCACATTAGGATTGTTTTATTTATTCCCAGTTTTAATTTCAAATTTATTTACCGACATAAAAATAAATGAATGGATGCTTATTAAAACAGAACCAGATCGAGTAGTTAGAACTTATACTGCACGTGAAATTGATGTTCAAGAACGCAACAAAGAAATTGAAAGTATTAACTTAAGAATACAAACTG
>JBGSKB010000712.1:0-1635 GCA_041741395.1 Melioribacteraceae bacterium | reverse complement strand
AAGAATATTACAAATTCAGTATACCTGATCATACTGTAAAGTTCAACTTCGTTGCTAAATAGTCCTCTCAAGAAAAACACGGTTGTGCCAAGTCGAAACAAATCAATCAGAATGCTTATAGATAAAATTATAACTATTGCAAAAATCGAATATATATAGGTATATAGATTTTGCATATCATAAAGTAAAGCATAAAATAGATAACAAATAATAAAAAAAATAAATGTGGTTATTATTGAATAAAAACCTGTTATTGGGCTTACTGAAAATACAGAAGAGAAAATAAGACATGTAAATAATAAAACTAAAAAAATAATAATTTCAGTAGGTACCTTTGGATATTTATTAAAATTTAGGCCATATTCTTTTAGAAAAAGATAAATCAGAATAATTGTAATAAAAATATTGATGTAAATTCTAAAATCACCTGCGTACTGAGTAGTGGCTGTTAAATAACCTATAAGTATTATTCCGATTACAAATCTTTGCCCATAAATAAGATTCAATCCAATCATTAAAATTATAGGAATTAGCATCAATAGGTTGGTTGCAAAGATAGAAATTAGAATTGCTAGACCAATTGAATGCTTGATTATCGTTCGATTATTATTTGTTGCAATAACACTCAGATTAGTACTTAGAAAAATAATTTTGAATTAAAAATAATTTATGTTTTTAAGCTTTGTTAACAATGAGATTAAAATTAATAATCATGAATAACCGCGCTTCAACTTTAAGTTTTTGGTAAATAAAGTTCATTAACAGGAGATTTTTTTTATACCTTAAATCAAAAGTACGAATAATATCTTCATAATGATAGTTTCCTAGGCCGTTATTGTCTTATTATATACAATTTAGGAGAATCTGGTTAACAGACGATTTTGTAAAAGAAAGAATTATGAACTCTACAATTTAATATTCACTTTTATCATTAGTTTGGGAATATTGACTCTACGCATTAAATATTTCTCATAATCATATCAAATACAACATTGGATTTTTTCTCATAGATTCCTGAAAGACTAAAAATATTAATTACGAAATTGGTTAGCCAAATAATTCACCTCTTTTTTCATTTTTTGAATGAGTTTTTAAATATCTTTTTTGCAGAAATTATTAAGTTATCTACTTTAAATGAATGAAGAATATTTTGCCAGTACCGCATTCAATATAAATTTATAAAATGTCGTTATGAAAAATATGTAATTAATCAAAAAACCTCTTATTGAAAATATCGCTATTTGAAAAGATTCAAACTAAAAGGGCTCTTGATAGAAAACTCTGTATTAAAATGGTGTAGTGGTATTTGCTTAATAATTTATCTTGCAAAATTAATATTTTTGATAAGCTGAAATATTTTTTCACTGAATATATTTTTTAATAAAATAATATTTAGAGTAAGTACTATAAGAAATATTGCAATTTCGATTAAAGTGTGGAAATGATCTTTAGGTAACATTGATGAAATTTGTTTTGTTATGGTTATGCTAATAATTCCATTTAATAAATAATACAAGGATTCCTTAAAAAAAATCGATTTATTTATAAAAGGAATTCTTCGATATACTACAAAAAGTGAAGTTAAAAAGAAGAATAAATAAGTAATTGAAGTACTCAGAGCAAGACCTTCGTGTT
>JBGSKB010000711.1:0-1659 GCA_041741395.1 Melioribacteraceae bacterium | reverse complement strand
ATAGCCGGGAATGCATCAGAATTAAATTTTCCTAAAGCTATTGTAGAGCACCAACGTACATTTTGGTTTGAATCATTAAGTGACTTAATAAGAAAAGGAATTGATTGTTTACCTGAAGGAGCAATTTTTTCTAATACAATTGCAGAACACCAACGAACGTTTTCATCAATATCATGCAAAGTCAAAATAAGGTAATCAACTGAAGGTTCACCAATTTTAACTAATTCATTTATAGCTGTTCCATTTACCCATGGATCTTTGTCAGAAAAATTTTGTATTAAATTCCGAATTTCTTTATTATCCACATAATTTGATTCTTGAGATAATAAAAAAAATGTAAATATCAAATTTAAGAGTAAAGATAAACGTAATATTTTATTTAGTTGTTTCATTTTTTAGAGTAAACCTTTGTTAAGTTCAAATTCTTACCAAGTTCAGTTTCAAATGAAAAAATAATTGGCATGCCGCCGGTATGAATAAAAATGACGGGCAAATTTTTATCAATTATATTTTTATTTGTTAAATCAATTAAACCAGCCATTACTTTGCCAGTATATATTGGATCAAGCAAAATTCCTTCCATGTTAGCACAATCAAAAATTGCTTTCTCTCCATCTTGTGTTATCATTCCATATTCATGATGATAATCATCATAACATTCTATTAAAAATTTTTCATCAATTTTATAATCTATCAATGCTGCACTTTCTTCAATCAATTCTGCGGTTCTTTTTTTAATTGCATCGGATGTTCGTGAAACACTAATTCCAATTATTCTTGCATTAGGAAGAAATAATTTTGTACCGAGAATTGTTCCAGCAAATGTTCCGCAAGAACCAATGCCTAAAATGATTTGCACATTTTCATTCCCAAACTGTTGAGAAAGTTCTTCCATCGCTTTAACATAACCAAGTGCACCTAATCCTGTGCTTCCACCAATTGGAATAGAAAAAGGTTTTCTTCCTTTATGCAAAAGTTCGTCAGCCCATTTCTTCATTTCTCTTTCAAGACTTGAGTTAGCATCATCATCAACTAAGTATCTAATTTCAGCATTGAACAAAACATCAAGAAGCAAGTTACCTTTTGTAGATAGAAAATCTGGTCCGCCAAGAATAAGTTTAATATCAAGTCCGAGCTTTCTTGCTGCTGCTGCGGTCATTCTTGCATGATTAGATTGGATTCCACCCGCAGTTAAAACAACATCATAATTACCATTTATAATTTCTGCAAAATCATATTCAAGTTTTCTTGCTTTATTTCCTCCTCCGGCAAGTCCAGTAAGATCATCACGCTTAATTAATAACTTTGATAAACCGATTTTTGCTGCTAATCTGTTTGCTTTCTCTAAAGGAGTTGGAAGATTAGCAAGTTTTACAGTTTTAATTTTTTCAAGATTGTGTTTCATTAATCAATATTTTCTAATTAATTATATTTTAAAAATTTCTGATGAAGAAAAATTTCAATTATAAGTTACAATTATATACATAATTTAATTCGATAGAATATTGAAAATCTATGTTTAAGTCTAAAATAAAGTTAAAGATATTTCTATAATTTTCGGAATGAGTCAATATCTTTTTTGTATTCTATTGTGATAAACTTGGGGTAACAACTTTAAGTAGTTTTAGATTTAGAAATTGAAAATTAAGGTTATACATT
>JBGSKB010000710.1:0-2004 GCA_041741395.1 Melioribacteraceae bacterium | reverse complement strand
AGGATTAAACCAAATATTATTTAAATCCTTATATCCCTTATCTTTTTGTCTTAATAATTTGTACCAAGCATTATTTTTTGCATTATCCGCATCTTCAATTTTTTTAATCAAAATACTGTCTCTATATATTTCGGCTTCATTTATATAATTAGGAAATTCTCTTAAAGCATTTTCACTCATCCATGATTCAATGCGCGAACCGCCAAGACTTGCATTTATTATTCCAATTGGAATTTTATATTTCATGTAAATTTCTTTTGCGAAAAAATATGCAACAGCTGAAAAATCCGGTGTGTTTTCTGGATTAGCAAATTTCCAATTTCCATTTGATAAATCTTTTTCTGCTTGTTTGAAATTATATTTTTGAGGAACTGCAAATTGTCTAATAAATTTATTTTCAGAATTTTCAATTTCACCAGGATAATTCCAACTCACCCTTTTCATCGGAAGTTCCATATTTGATTGCCCCGAGCAAACCCAAACATCACCAATCATAATATCATTAATTATAATTGAATTACTTGATTCAATTTTCATTTCAAATGGACCGCCAGCTTTTTGCTTAGGAATAAGTATTTCCCAATTTCCATTTTTGTCAGCAGTAGTTTTAAAAAATGAATTTAAAAATTGAATTGATACTTTTTCATAAGTAGAAGACCAACCCCAGATTTTAATTTCTGTTTCGCGTTGAAGTACCATTCCATTACTAATAAGTTTTGGCAATCTTACTTGAGCATTAATATTAAATAAAAACATTGCTTGTATAATTAAATACTTTAACATATAAAACTGATTAAATTTCATACACATTTCCTATTACAATTTTTATTTAAAACAAATTTTAAGTGAGCGAATATAATATTCACCTAGATTTGTTCTGCATTGTTCTTAATGCTTTATTTATAGTTATATAATTCAAATCGCTGTATTGAATAATCATCTAAGAAAGCGCGTACATGTCTTCCTTGGTGAGTTTGATCACCATTCATATGCCGAATTACTTTCCATTTATTATTTTCAAATTCCCCTTCTTCAGCTTTTAAAATTCCAACTATCATATTAGGATTTAATATATTCTTGAAAGTAATTACAAACCCGTAACCAGCTACATAAAATTCATTTTCATTTGTTTGAATTATTATTGCACCCGCAAATTCCCACTCATCATTTTTAGAATTCTTTTCATAACCCAAAGTATAGCTGTGTTTAACAGTGAATTCATAATTACCAAATCGTAAAATAGTTTCATTATTTTCTTTTGTTAGGAGAACGCCATCAATTTTATTTTTTCCATGATTCGAAGTTAATAATGGTGTTATTTGATTTATTAAATTATATACTTCTCCAATTTGTTCATCTTCTGGTTTGTTTATTGATTCGATAGAAAATGGAGAAAAACCAATTGCTTCATAATGCCCAAATGCAAATACTGCTTTTGCGGCAGCCGTGGTATCAAATTTATGTTCCGGAATAAATAAGGGATTCTCTTGACGAGTATATAAGTCGCACCAATGTTTAAAATCCGGATTGTAAAAATCTGGAGATAGGAAATCTATTGATGGAGAACCTGCTTTCCAAATATCCATTAAGTGAGGTAATGGACCAGCACTTGGATATTCCCCTGGAAGTTTACCAGGTCTGTTTAATGCTGCGTTTAGATACATTGGTAAAGGATAAATAGATTTTCCAGCTTCTGTAACTGCATCTGTAAATTTTGCAAAATACCATGCCATAAATATTTCATCAGTATAAAAACTTTTTCCAAATATTTCTTCCCAAGTTCCAGATTCTTTGAACCAATTTTTTTTCCAAATTTCTGTAAATTCCGCGGCAAGATTATTTTTGTTTTTAATTAAATACTGCATTAATTCTGATGGAACATTTTCAATAAATTTTTTATTTGCTAATGGGTGATAATCTCTTGCAGTTGGCAGCATACCAATTTCATTTTCCGGTTGAATCATTATTATTGTGTTTTCTTTTTCATCAATTTCTTTTATATGC
>JBGSKB010000709.1:0-2764 GCA_041741395.1 Melioribacteraceae bacterium | reverse complement strand
TCTAAAAGAAACTGACGTAAATGTGAACGGAGAAATTTTAGGTAAACCGGATATGACTTACGGCTGGACGAAAATGACCGGTGAATATTTAGCACATTTAGCCGCAAAACATTATGGAATTTCCGTTGTTTGTATCCGTCCTTTTTCCGGTTATGGAGAAGATCAAGATTTATCCTATCCAGTTCCGGCAATTGCTGCGCGTGCGGCAAGAAAAGAAAATCCTTTTGAAGTTTGGGGAAGCGGAAAACAAGGAAGAGATTTTGTTCATATTGATGATGTTGTAGAATGTACGCTTTTAGCGATGGATAAAATTCATGATGGTTCTGCAATTAATATTGGTTCCGGAAAACTTACCACATTCATTGATTTAATAAATCTCTTTGCAAAATTTGCAGAATACAATCCCACAATAAAACCTTTGACTGATAAACCGGTTGGCGTTCACTCACGTTACTGCAATATGGATTATGTTAAAGAAAAACTCGGTTGGGAACCAAAAATTTCTTTGGAAGAAGGAATGAAGAGAGTTTATAATAAAGCTCTTGAGCAACATGTATAAATTGTCTGTTTGGAATTTTGCCCAATGAAAAAAAAAATTGTTGTTTTTGGTCCGGGCCCAAAATTTAAAGGTGGAATTGCAAATTATACTTTATCACTTGCCAAAGCTTTTGCTGAATTTGAAAATACAGAAGTAACAATTTTTTCATGGACACAGCAATATCCTTTTTTCATTCCCCGTGATTTTATTGATAAAAGCACAAAATCAAATCCTTTAGATGGAACAAACATTTCTGAAATTTATCTCACAAATTATAATAACCCTTTTTCATGGAATAAATCTGTTGATGAATTACTAAAAATAAATCCCGATATTATTATTATCCAATGGGCAATTGCAATACAAGGTTTGCCGCTTGGATATATTGTAAAAAAATTAAAGAAAAAATTTTCCGGAGAAATTATTTTTGATCTGCATGTTGTTGCTCAAAAAGAGCCAAGTGCAATTGATAAATTTCTGATCAAATACGGATTGAAAAATTCTAATTCATATATTGTTCATTCATACAAAACTTTTGATGAACTAAAATCTGTTTTTCCGCAAACTAAATTTTCAATTAATGAAACCGGAAATCGTGCCACAAATAAAAGTAAAAGTGTGATAAAACTTTATCATCCTATTTATGATATGTTCAAACCAAATCCAAATTTTGATATTGAAAAAACTAAAGCCGAATTAAATCTTAAAAAGTATGTGTTTTTGTTTTTCGGATTTATTAGAGAATACAAAGGATTGCACAATGTAATTAAGGCTTTTGCCAAACTTCAGAATGAAAGAAATGATGTTTCACTTTTAATTGTCGGCGAATCTTTTTGGAATACTTTGGCTTCGAATAAACTTTCCACTAAAATTAAAAATGCAATTTTTGATACTGCAAAAAAAATTGTCTTGAGAAAATCAAAAAATGAAAGAGATTATCAGCCACTAAATTTGATTAAAGAACTTGAAATTGAAAAAAATGTAACAGTTGTAAATGAGTATGTTCCAAATAATGAAGTGCAAAAATATTTTCAAGTAAGTGATTGCAATTTGCTTTTTTACTTAAATGCAACGCCATCGGGAGTTGAATCAATTTCATATAATTTTAAATTGCCTTCGCTTGCGACGAAAGTCGGACATTTTCCCGAAACAATTAAAGATGGATTTAACGGATATTTAGCAGAACCAGAAAATATTGATTCAATGTTTGGAGTGATGAAAAAATTTATTGCAAATCCAGTCCCAAGAGAAAACGTTGCAATTTCCGCAAAAGATTTTAGCTGGCATAATTATGCAAAAGCTATTTTAGGTATTTAGGTAACTCAGATTGCTAGCAATCTGAGCAAAAATAAGAATGAAAAAAGTTTTAATCATAACATATTATTGGCCTCCGGCTGGTGGAGCGGGAGTTCAAAGAGTTTTAAAATTTGCAAAATATTTACCTCAGTTTGGGTGGACGCCAATAATTTTAACTGTTGAAAATCCAGATTGTCCTGTAATTGATGAAACTTTGTTGAAAGATATTCATGCAGAATGTAAAGTTTACACAACCAAAGCCATTGAACCTTTTGAAATTTATAAAAAATTAACGGGGAAAGATAAAAATTATAAAATTCCCAGCGATGTAATAACCAAAAGTTCAAATCTTTCTCTTACGGAAAAAATTTCAAAATGGATTAGAATAAATCTTTTCATTCCGGATGCAAAAATTGGCTGGAAATATTTTGCGGTTAAAGAAGGAATGAAAATAATTCGAAAAGAAAAAGTTGATTTAATTTTTTCAACATCTCCGCCGCATACAGTTCAGTTAATTGCAAAAAAATTAGCAAAGTTTACAAAACTCAAATGGGTAGCTGATTTCCGTGATCCTTGGATGGAAATTGTTCACTATCAAAATTTAAATCGTAATTTTTTTACCAAACTAATTGATCAAAATTTAGAAAAAAATGTTTTGCAAAATGCCGATTCAATAATTACGATAAGTGATGATATTGTTGATTTATTCAAATCCAAAATTGGTAAAAAAAAATATTTTGTAATTCCAAACGGTTATGATGAAACTGATTTTCTAAAATCGGAAAATACTAAAAATAAAATTTTCACAATTGCCTATACGGGAGTAATAACAAAAACCAGAGTTCCGTTTGTGTTTTTATCAGTAATGAAAAAATTTGTAAATGAAGATGGAATTTCAAATATAAAATTTATTATTGCCGGAAAAACGTG
>JBGSKB010000708.1:0-7188 GCA_041741395.1 Melioribacteraceae bacterium | reverse complement strand
TTATTTTTCTTTTGAAAGATTTATTTAAATTTTACAATACAGATACGAGGTCTTATTTTCAATCTTAAGTAAGTAATAACTTCATTTAACATTATAACAAAAAACAAATGGTGATTATAAATTATTAAGATATGAAATCATTTTAAGAAATTTCAATTTGTTATATTTTCTGAGTATAATGCCGCAACTGCTCCGGAAGGATCTTCAATGATGCAATATTTTGCAGTGTTTCCATAATTTTTAGGACCAGAAATAATTTTGCCACCTAATTTTAAACATTCTTCTAAACTTTGTTCAAGATTTTCTACGGTAATATAAATTAACCACTGATTTGGCAAATCTTTGTTTGAGCCAAGTTTGTGACAAATTCCGGAAACTGGTTCATTATTGGGAGATAACATTACTAATCGTTGTAATCTCCCATTGAAATATTATTAAATTTCCATCCGGTAACTTTGGAATAAAAATCCCGAATTTCTTCGGCATTTTCAGTTGTTAAATCAATCCAGCCGATTTTCCCAACATTATTTTGCATTTTTAAATGTATTCTTTTTTAATGGGATATAAGCTGGGCAAAACCCTAATAATGCAGTAGCTACTAAAATTACACCAACCAAACCAAGCCAAAAACTTGAAATTATTAAACTAACAATAATTAAAATTGCTCCAATAACTAGTCGGATATTTTTATCATTTCCGCCAACATTCTTTTCCATAATTTCACTCCTAAAGGTTAGTTAAACATTTGTGTTTGAAAATTTCTATTAATTGTAACATTTTTTATTCGATTATACAAATACAAAAATTAGCAAAAAAACCTATTTGCAATAAGAGGCTGAAATGAATCATAACGAAATAAAGAAAAACTTTAATAGTTTATTTGATAATGTTGATAATTTTATAACTGATTTGAAATTAAAAAGTTCTGAAGAAATTTTAAACGGAAGTATAACCGAAGCTCAGAAACTTTTATCTAAAATTATTCCGTATCAGAATTTTTATGAAAAATTAAAAAATGCCAGACAAGCATTCTATGAAATTGAAATGCAATCTGAAACAAAAAGAGAAATTAAAAAAGAAATAAAAAAGGAAATTGTCGAGATTACTGAATCTGAAGAATTTGATGATGATATTTTTGAAGAAGATGATGAAAATGAAAATAATGAGGATGAACAAGTTTCTGTAACTGCACAAAATAATTTTAGAATTCCGATTTTAAAATCCTTAATATTTTTAGGCGGAAGTTCTGAGGAAACAGAAGTAATTGATTTTGTTAAAAGAGATATGAGAAATAAACTTACGAGTGCAGATTTTGAAAAACCAAACGGTGATGATAAAGAAGTATGGTTAACCAATTTATATTTTGAAACCGCAACAATGGTCGATGAAGGCTTGTTGACTCATGAATCCTCAAATAAAAAATGGGAAATTGCTCAAAAGGGAGTTGATTATTTGGGTAAATATGCGAAGTAAATTATTATTTAAAATTTTCTAAAAGAATTTTTCCCGAAACATTAACAAACGTAAACGAAATATTAAGCTTTTGATCACCGCTCTTAAAAACTACATTAAGAATTGCTCCATTTAAACCTTCAATATTTGTTGTTTTAAATCCGTTATATTCATATGAATCGCTTAAATCTATGTAAGCTTTGATTTTTTTACATTGTCTTTTTACAGATTTCAATTCATCATTAACGGAAGCATTGTAACTTCTTTTTTCATTTACTTTTTCAAAAAGTAAAAAGTTAGCTGCTTTATTATAATCTTCATTTACGCTTAGATCAAAAATATTTGATAATGCAGTTTTAACTTCTGGTTCAGAAATTTGTGCATTTGATAAATTAAAACCACCAATTAAAAAAAGTAATATCAAATTTAATTTTGTAAAATAATTTTTCATTAATTCTCCCCAATATCATTTCTTATGTTACAAAGTTATTGAACAAATGTTTCTAAAATGTAAAATGTTTTATTGTTTCACCTTTTGCTTCAATATCAGTCATTGCTTCAATTCCAATTTGAAGATGAAGATCAACAAAATTTTTAGTAATTATTAAATCAGATTCTTCAGTTTTAACACCTTCGGGAAGCATTGGAAGATCAGAGACTAATAATAATGCACCTCGCACAATTTGATTTGCATAGCCGGCAATAAAAATTGTTGCGGTTTCCATATCAATTCCAATTGTGCCTAATTTTTTTAGATATTTTTTAAAATCATTGTCCCATTCCCAAACTCTTCTGTTGGATGTGTACACAACGCCGGTTCTATATTCTAAATTATGAGCAACAATTTTATCAGAAACAAATTTGTGAAGTTTGAAAGAGGGAAGAGCCGGAACTTCCGGCGGCATATATTCGTTGCTTGTTCCATCGCCTCTAATTGCAGCTGTAGGTAAGATAAAATGACCAAGTTCAGTCGATTTTTTTAATCCTCCGCATTTTCCTAAAAACAAAATTCCCTTTGGAGCTTTTGCGATTAGCAAATCCATAATTGTAGCCGCATTTGCAGACCCAATACCAAAATTTATAATTGATAAACCGGCGGAATTTGTTGCAGCTTGCATTGGTCTACCTTCTCCGCTAACATCACAATTAAACTGTTCGGCAAATTTGGAAACATAATTATTAAAATTTGTTAATAAAAAATATTCGCCGAAACTATCTAATTTTGTTCCGGTATAACGCGGAAGCCAGTTTTTTGCTATATCAAGTTTTGTTTTCATAATTTTTCAAAATTCACTTTTACTTATTTTTGATTCAATGGATTTTACAATTATAGCAAATATTAAACCTAAAATAATTCCAATAATTGCTCCGACTAAAATATCTGAAGGATAATGTACTCCAACATAAGCTCTTGAAAAAGCCATAAAAGTAGCAATTGTAAATAAAATCCATTTAAATTTTGGATACAATTTATAGAAAAATGTTGCTACTGCAAAATTATTTACCGCATGTGAAGATGGAAATGAAAATGATTTTGTTTTGTTGATTAAGAGATTAACATTATCAAGTGCGTTGCAAGGTCTTATTCTATCAAAAAAATTTTTAAGCAAATTACTGCTAATCTGATCAGAAATTATTATCAAAAATATTACTGAAATTGCGGCAATTTTACCTCTTTTCCCACCTTTAAAAAAGATAATAAACCAAAGTACTATATAAGCAATAATCCAATTTTTTATTTGTGTAATAAATGGAAAAAATTTATCGAAAATAGGGTTAGAAATAGTCTGATTTATGAAATTGAAAATTTCTAAATCTATTGAGTAGAAAAAATCCGTCATACTGATTTTGAATGTAAATTGTGATTTAAATCAAATGAAAATTTCTATACTCTCAATATAGCAAAATGTTTAGCGATAGTATTCTTAAATAATTTATAAAAAAATTTAGTAATGAGTCAGGCACTTAAAGTTATTCAATTTGATACAGAACAAAACAAGGAGTTGAATAAAGGCAGCTTTAACTCAGACAAATTATACTTTTTTGTATCCAAACCTTTACAATATTCTGCAACAATTACTGCGCTGCTCGGAGTAATTTCTTTAATTCTCGAAATTAAATTATACTTTCAATTTTCTTACGAATTATATCTGGCAAGATTATTCCCGACGTTATTTTCATTCCTTACATTAATTACTTTAAATTCAAAATTTGGTAAAACAAATCAAGTAGGATTACTTCATTTTTATCTTTCCTCAGTAATAATTTCAATAAGTTTTTTTGCTTATAGAGTTCCTCAGTTCTATTCATACAATTTAATGGGAGCGTTATTATTAGTTTTAATTTTATCACATTTTACAATTTGGAAAATTCAAAACCAAATTATAGTTGCAATATATTTTGCGGTTTCATTTCTAAGCTCAGCAATAATTTCAAAAGTTTTCGTAATTAATGAAATAAACTCTTGGGTTTTTGGAAGCGGAGTTACAGCATTATTATTAATTTCAGTTTTAACTAATCGTTTAAGAAATTCAGTTATTCTGAATGGAAAAGCTAATAACAAAAAGTTATTTGTCGCATCAGAAAGCGATGAAGAAAAAAATGAATCTGAAAATATTTTCTCAAATTATTTAGATAGATCAGTTGTACCACTATTTCAATTGAGTTTGGATGGAACTATTAAATTTGCAAATCAATCTTTTTATGAAATTATTGGAAATTCTTCTGAAACAGAATTAAAGAATTACAATTTTTTTACAAACTTTGTTAATAGCGAAAAAATTAAAACTCATATTTTGAAAAAACTTGAAAGTAAAGGAAGAATTGAAAATTACAGACTGAATATTATTGGAAAAGATGGAAATGAAGAAATCTATTTAATGGATTGTAAAGTTGATTCAAGTTCTAAGGATTTGCAAATAATTGAAGGATCAATAAAAAATGCAACATTGCAATTCAACAAAGAAAAAGAACTTCTAAAAGAAATTGAAAGCAAGAAAAACTCGAAAAATATTTCTCCAAAAATAAATTCTAATATTTTAATTGATAAAAAACCCAATTTATTATCTAAGTTAGGACACGAACTTCGTACACCAATGAATTCAGTTCTGGGATTTTTAACATTAATTGAAAATGGACTTTTTGAAACTGAAGACGAACTTAAAGAATTTTCAAGAAGTGCTAAATTATCTGCACAATCTTTATTAAGTATTTTAAATGATGTTGTAGAACTTTCTAAAATTGAAGACGGAGAAATTGATATTCTTGAAACCGAATTCGATATCAAAAATGAAATTGAAAAAGTTATATCTTCGGTTGGTCCATATTTAAAAGAAAAAAATCTTACTTTGACATATAATTTAAGTGATAACATTCCGGAAAAAATTATTACTGATCCAATAAAGTATAATCAAATATTGGTTAATCTTGTTGCAAACGCAATTCATTCAACAGAAAGCGGAACAATAAAAATATTAGTTAGTTCAAGAATAAATCTGGATCAAAAATTTGAATTGATTACAACAATTGAAGATTCAAGTAATGGAATTGAAAAAGATAAGTTAGACGAAATAGTGAATATTGATTTGAATAATGGATTAGTAAAATCTAAAATTACGACGAATGTTCTTCATGTTTTAATTTGCAAAGAACTTCTAAAACTCATGGATGGAAATCTTTATGCAAAATCTGAAGTTGGAAAGGGAAGTAAGTTTAGTTTTTGTCTTACATTGAAAAAAGTAAATTATAAGATAAATGAAAATGAAATAGTGAAAAGTGAAAATCCACTTGAACCAAATATTAGTAACAAACCAAAATTATTACTTGTTGAAGATAATCCAATAAGCAGAAAAGTTGAAAAAAAATTACTTGAAGATGCCGGATATTATGTTGATTGTGTTGATAATGGATTTGATGCAATAGAAAAAGTTGCGACTGGCAATTATAATTTAGTATTAATGGATATTGAACTAAAAGATTTAAATGGATTAGAAACAACTAAGAAAATTAGAGTTTTACCAGAATCCGTGAACAAAATTCCAATAGTTGCCGTAACTGCTCAATCAAGTATGAAGGATAGAGAAAAATGTCTTCTTGCTGGAATGAACGATTATATTTCAAAACCAATAAATATTACATTTCTCAAAATGACAATTGATCAATGGCTGAATGTTGCAAAAAGTATGTGAAAAGTCAAAAGTTAAAAGTGAAAAGTCAAAAGTGAAAAGTCAAATATGAAAAGAAAACATAAAGCAAAATTTTTATTTCAAATAAGCTAAGTCAAATGAAAAATCTATAAAAATTTTTAAGATGCGAACTTTTAAAATCCGCATCTTAACTAAGATTAAAATTCTGCAAGAGATTTTTTAATAATTCCTACAGCTTCTAAAATTTGTTCTTCAGTAATAACCAACGGCGGTGCAAATCTAATAATATGCTGGTGTGTCGGTTTTGCGAGTAAACCGTTTTCTTTCATTTTTAGACAAACATCCCAGGCTTCTTTTCCATTCTTAGGTTTTATAATAATTGCATTTAGCAAACCTTTGCCACGAATTAATTCTATCATATCTGAATGAATGTTTGCCAATTCTTCTCTAAATATTTTCCCTAATTTCTCTGCATTTTCGGCTAATTTTTCTTCTTTCACAACTTCTAAAGCCGTAACAGCAATTTTACAAGCAAGCGGATTTCCGCCAAATGTAGAACCGTGTTCACCGGGTTTAATAACTAACATAATCTCATCATCTGCTAAAACTGCCGAAACCGGCATAACTCCACCGGATAAAGCTTTCCCTAAAATTAAAATATCCGGGCGAACATTTTCATGATCGCAAGCTAAAAGTTTTCCCGTTCTTGCAATTCCAGTTTGAACTTCATCTGCAATGAACAAAACATTTTTTGATTTGCATAAATCATAAGCTTTTCTCAAATATCCTTCATCTGGAACAAATACTCCAGCTTCACCTTGAATTGGTTCTACTAAAAATCCGGCAACATTTTTATCTTCTAAAACTTTTTCTAATGCTTGCAAATCGTTATAAGGAATTTTAATAAATCCCGGAGTGTATGGACCAAATCCTTTATAGGATTCTGGATCGGTTGACATTGAAATTACAGTAATTGTTCTTCCGTGAAAATTTCCATCACAAACAATTATTTTTGCTTCATTTTCCGGAATTCCTTTTTTATCATAAGCCCATCTTCTGCACAATTTTATTGCTGTTTCGTCAGCTTCAGCTCCGGAATTCATTGGTAAAACTTTATCATAACCAAAATATTCTGTGATATATTTTTCATACGGACCAAGAGCATCATTATAAAATGCGCGTGAAGTTAAAGTTAATATTTTTGCTTGTTCAATTAATGTATTTATAATTTTTGGATGACAATGACCTTGGTTGACTGCAGAATATGCAGAAAGAAAATCGTAGTATTTTTTTCCTTCTACATCCCAAACATACACACCTTCACCTCTACTCAAAACTACGGGTAGCGGATGGTAATTGTGAGCTCCGTACTTGTCTTCGAGCGCAATCGCTTCAGATGAACTCATTTTTTCTAAAACTGACATAATTTTTTCTTTTGATTTCTGAAATCGTAATTCCTTCTTTAGGAGAGAAATCATCCGTACATTATGCAAAAATAAGGAAAATTCAAAAAACAAATTCCAAATCCCAAATAATTAAACTAAAAACATGCCGATTCTTTGAAATCGAAAATTCGATAATCTACGTATTT
>JBGSKB010000707.1:0-2582 GCA_041741395.1 Melioribacteraceae bacterium | reverse complement strand
ATTAAATTTCAAATTTCCGCCGATTTCCTTTCGGAATTAACTTTCTTTAAATTTGTAGAAAAAAATTTGAAAGATTTTTATGAGCAGCTATATTAAACAAGAACATAAAGAAGAAAGAAGCAAACGGTTATTAAAGTTTTTAACGGATTATATTTATAATGTTCAGATTGTTGACGGTGAAGCCGTTGAAACATTTCACGGTCCCGGCTGCTACGCGGTTACGGGATATAAATCATCTGATTATTCAAAAGATCCGGAACTTTGGTATAATATGGTTCACGATGATGATAAGGAAAAAGTTTTGATTCAATCACAAAGTGCATTAAAAGGTGAAAATGTGTTTCCTTTGGAACATAGAATTATTCACAGAGACGGAACAATTCGCTGGGTAAAAAATAGTATTGTTTTACAGAAAGATGAAAACGGTAATGTAATATCTTATGACGGAATTGTTAACGATATTACAAAGTTAAAAGAATCGGAAGAGCAAAATAGAATTAAGAGCGAGCAACTTGTCCATGCTGATAAAATGGCATCTTTGGGAATTTTAGTTTCCGGAATTGCGCATGAAATTAATAATCCAAATAATTTTATTATGTTGAATATTAATTTGCTGAAGAAAATTTGGGAAGATGCAAAACCAATTTTGAACCAATACTACATTGAAAATGGTGATTTTGCTTTAGGCGGAATGTCATATAAAAATTTTGTGGAAAAGATTTATAAATCATATGAATCAATTCTTAGCGGATCAGAAAGAATAAAAAAAATTATTGATAATCTTACAAACTATGCTAAATATCCTTCAAAGGAATATAAAAAAATAAGTATTAACGAAGTTGTAGAAGTCGCAGTAAATATCACAAATAATTTTATAAATAAATCCACAAATAAATTTAGTGTAAATTATTCAAAAGGATTTCCTTTAGTTTGGGGAAGTGCAAATAGATTGGAACAAGTTTTAATAAATTTAATTAACAATGCTTGTCAATCTTTAACAAATAAAGATCAAAAAATTTTGATAAATATTTACGAAGAATTAAATAAAGTAATTATCGAAGTTATTGATGAAGGTGAAGGAATTAGTGAAAAAGATTTAAAACATATTTTCGATCCGTTTTATACAACCAAAAGAGAAAAAGGCGGAACAGGTTTGGGCTTGTCAATTTCGTATAATATTGTTAAAAATCATAACGGCGAATTTAAAATTGAAAGTGAAAAAGGAAAGGGAACTAAGGCAAAAATTTATCTGCCTATTTATTTAAGTTCAGATGGAGAAAAATTATGACAATTCACTTAAATCCAATTAGACCAATACTACTTGTTGATGACGAAGAACATTTTCTTTCATCTGCGGAATTAGTTTTAAATTCCAATAGATTTACAAATATTGAAACTTGCAGCGATAGCACAAAAGTTTTGGAATTGCTTAAAAGTAAGGAATATTCAATTGTTGCACTTGACATAAATATACCGAATATTTCCGGAAAAGAATTGCTTCCAAAAATTTTAGAAAATTTTCCCGAAATGCCTGTTATTATTATTACTGCAATTAATGATGTGGAAAGCGCTGTTGAGTGCATGAAATTGGGAGCTTTCGATTATTTGGTAAAACCGATTGATGACGAAAGATTAATTTCATCATTAAAAAGAGGTTTGCATTTTGCAAGTGTTAGAAATGAAAACTTACGGCTAAGAGAATCTTTATTCAAAGATAAATTAGAATATCCGGAAGCATTTTCACACGTAATTACAAACAGCACAAAAATGCGATCAATATTTAAATATATTGAAGCAATTTCAAAAACAAATTTACCCGTTCTAATTACTGGTGAAACCGGAGTTGGAAAAGAATTAATTGCAAAAGCAATTCATCAAATTAGTGGAAGAGAAGGAGAGTTGGTTCCCTTAAACGTTGCCGGAGTTGATGATAATTTATTTTCTGATACTTTATTCGGACATAGAAAAGGTGCATTCACCGGAGCAGAAAAAGATAGAAAAGGATTGATTGAACAAGCCGAAAATGGAAGTTTATTTTTGGATGAAATTGGTGATTTAAGTATTGAGTCACAAGTAAAACTTTTACGATTACTGCAAGACGGAAAGTATTATCCGCTTGGGTCAGACGTTGCAAAACTTTCCGATGCACGAATTATTGTTGCAACACACAAAGATTTAGATAAAATGAAAGATGGTGATATTTTTAGAAAAGATTTGTACTATCGATTAAAAGCCCATCATGTGCATATTCCGCCATTGCGCGAAAGAAAAGAAGACATTCCAATTTTAATTAGTCACTTTTTAACAACAGCTTCCGAAGAATTAAATAAAAAACGACCAACTTCGCCAAAAGAACTTTATACAAGTTTAACGAATTATACTTTTCCGGGAAATGTTAGAGAATTGGAAGGAATAATTTTCGATGCGGTAAGCAGACACACATCCGGAATTTTATCAATAGAAAGCATTAGAAAAAAAACAATTGGCACGGAAGAAAATATTTCCGAAAAAAATATATTTAGTAAAAAAGAGAATTTTTCCGATTCAATAATTTTCACTTCGCAATTTCCGACATTTAAATC
>JBGSKB010000706.1:0-6797 GCA_041741395.1 Melioribacteraceae bacterium | reverse complement strand
GGAGGAGTTCTTTCTAATGATTGTTTTACACCTTCTACAATTTGTGTAATATTTTCATTTAGTGCATCTCTAATTTCTACTGAACTTACTTCAACGGTTTTGGGAATACCACCAACTAAATCGCGACCTTTAACTTGAATTGTAATTTCTTCTTTTAACGGAACAGCAGAACCAACTTCACACTTAATTTTTTCACCAGTTCTTTCGCCAATTAACAAATTATAATTTTTCTTAAAGAATTGAATAATCGCATTGTTCATTTCATCACCTGCAATTCTAAGTGATTCTTCATTTACAATTCCGTCTAAAGCAATTACAGCAATTTCCGTAGTTCCCCCACCAATATCTAAAATCATATTTCCAACTGGAGCACTTACATCTATCCCGACACCAATTGCAGCAGCCATCGGTTCTGCAATTAAATGAACTTCTTTAGCACCAGCGTGTTCAGCACTATCTCTAACAGCTCGTTTTTCAACTTCTGTAACTCCGCTTGGAACAGCAACAACAATTCTTCTACTTGAAAATGCACCACGGTTTACTTTTTTAATAAATTCTCTTATCATCCCTTCAGCAATTTCAAAATCTGCAATTACACCATCGCGCATTGGTCTTGAAACTCTTATTTGGCGATGTTCTCTTCCCATCATTTCTTTTGCTTTATTTCCAAGAGCAATTATTTTTTTTGTATTTCTATCAAATGCTACAATTGAAGGTTCATTTAAAACAATTCCTTTTCCCTTAACATAAATAACTGTATTTGCTGTGCCTAAGTCTATTGCTATATCAGTTGAAAATAAATCGAAAATTCCCATATAACCTCTTAATGTTTAAAATTTCTAATTCCAGTAAATAACATTGAAATATTTTTTTTATTCGCTGCTGCAATTACTTCATCATCTCTTACTGAGCCGCCTGGCTGAATAATTGCAATAATTCCGCTATCGGCTATTTCCTCAACTCCATCTGCAAATGGAAAAAATGCATCTGATGCCGCAACTGCATTTTGTAAATTATGGCTATTTTGTTTTGCTTTTTCAACTGCAATTCTTGATGAATCAACTCGCGACATTTGTCCGGCACCAACTCCAATTGCTTTTTGATCCTTGCAGAAAACAATTGCATTTGATTTTGTATGTTTACAAACTACCCAAGCAAATTTTAAATCTTTTAACTGTACTTCAGAAATTTGTTTCTCAGTAACAGTTTTTAATTCATCAATAGGAAAAATACTATTATCCGGCTCTTGTGCAACTATTCCATTTGGAATACTTTTAAATTGCAATTTCGGACTCATTCTATCCGAAATTACTTTTATAACTCTTCTATTTTTTTTCTGTTTCAAAATTTCTAATGCTTTCTCTTCAAATGATGGAGCACAAATTACTTCTGTAAAAATTTCATTTAATTTTTCAGCGGTTCTTACATTTACTTCATTATTGAAAGCTACAATTCCGCCAAATGCAGAAACCGGATCACATGACAAAGCTTTTTCATAAGCATCAAATACATCATTTCCCGTTGCAGCACCGCAAGGGTTTGTATGTTTAATAATTGCGCACGAATTATTATCGAGTTCTTTCACCAAATCTACAGCAGCAATTAAATCAACTATATTATTGTATGAAAGTTCTTTTCCGTGTAATGGAATAAAATTCTCATATAAATTACCGTACAAATAAGCCTTTTGATGAGGATTTTCTCCATATCTTAATTCACTGTGCAAAGGGAAATTAATTCTTAAATTTTTCTGTTCTTTTATAATTTCTCTTTCAAAAAAATCTGCAATTAGTTTATCATATTGTGCCGTATGTGAAAAAGCTTCTGCTGCAAGTTTACTTTTAGTTTCATCACTAATTTCTGATTTTTCCAATTCAGCAATAAAAGATAAATATTGTGATGAGTTTGTTAAAACAGAAATGAATTTAAAGTTTTTTGCAGCGGCACGAATTAAACTTGGTCCGCCAATATCAATATTTTCAATTTTACTCTGCTGATCAACATTTTCTTGATTCACAACTTTTGCAAAAGGATATAAATTAACACAAACTATATCTATTGGATCTATCGAATTTTCCTTAGCTTCATTTAAATCACTTTCATTATCGCGTCTATATAAAATTCCTCCAAAAATTTTTGGATGCAGAGTTTTTAATCTTCCATGAAAAATTTCCGGTGAACCAGTATACACAGAAATTTCCGTGCAAAAAATACTATTTTCTTTAAGTAATTTTGAAGTGTTTCCGGTAGCTAAAATTTCGTAATTATTATTTACTAATGATTTTGCTAATTCAATAATTCCAGTTTTATCCGAAACACTTATTAATGCTTTCTTTTTCAAAATTAATCCCGAATTATTTTTACTCTATTTTCTGAAACAAATATTTTATTTTCTGCAAATTTTTGAATTACATATGGAAGTAATTCATGTTCAATTTTTAAAACTCTTTCTGCAATTTCTTCCGGTGATTTTACATCAGTAATATCAACAACTCTCTGATCAATAATTTTTCCGTTATCATAAATTTCATCAACAAAATGAACAGTTGCACCGCTTACTTTAGCCGAAGTTTCAAAAACTGCTTTGTGAACATTAATTCCGTACATCCCTTTTCCGCCAAATGCCGGAAGTAATGCCGGGTGTATATTTATAATTTTGTTTTTGAAATTACTTACTAAAGTAGTTGGAATTTTTTTTAGAAATCCAGCTAAAACTATTAAATCTATTTCTTTCTTGGCAAACTCTTTTAATAAATTATCATAAGTAATAAACTCAGAATTTTCGGAATTATAACTTATTACAAATTTCTCAATTCCTTCAGCTTCGCAAATTTCAAAGGCTTTACAATCTTTTTTATCGCTTACAACTGCTAAAACTTTGGCATTTAATTTTTCGATTTTAATATTCTTAATAATTGCAGATAAATTTGAACCTCTGCCGGAAACAAAAACTGCCAATTTTATCATAAAAAAATATTTTTATTTAAGCTGACAAACAATTTAGATAATTTCTAAGTTATAGTAAATTTTATAGTTACTTACCTTTTAAATCATTTTTAATTTTATTTAAGTATGATTTAATTTGATTTTTTTTTCTGTAATTATCCATTTCAGACACAGCTTTGACATATTGTTTTGCGGCGGAATATTTTTTCTCCACCATACTTATTGTTGCCAAATTTACATAAGCCATTGGTTTTATCCAAAATGAACTTTGCAGATCATAATTTCTAAGTTTATTAGCCATTTCTTTTGCTTCAGAAAGTTTATTCAATTCAATTAGCGCTGAAGTTTTATAATTTAGCAAAAGCGATATAATTTCTTCAGATTCAATTGAATCTACAACTTCATTTATACTTTCTAAAACTTTTTTCGAATTTCCGGCTAAGTACAAATTTTCCGTTTTTATTTGAAATTCCCACTCTTTATCTAAACCATTTTCCAAAAATTTAAGACTTAGTTCTTTTGCATAATTATCATCTTCAATATCCTGATTTCCGTTTGAAGCAAGCACCGCAAACTTTCTAAATTCATTTGGATTATCTAAGAAATGATGACAAATTGCTGCTCTTAAAGATGCAATTCCAGTATAATCAATAGTTTTTGTTGTTTGCAAAAATTGCTGATAATACTCGAGAGCTTTTTCAAAATTATTTTGTCTAAAATAAACATCACCTAATAAAAATTTTGAGAAAGAAATTGTTTGTGAAAATTTTGGATGTCCATGTTTTAGAATTTCTTCTAAATCAAATTTTGCTTTATTCAAATTTTTGGATTTTATAAATTCAATTGCACGCTGATAAATTAAAATATTATTCTTAGGAAATTCTTTGATTAAAGGATCAAGCAATTTTATCGCATTTTTATAATCGCCTAAATATTCATCATACAATTTTGCAAGATGAAACTGAAGTTCAATTTTATCTTTCTTTCCTTTATAATAAGCATTTTTAACAAGTGTAAATCCGTTATTATCATCAGCGGAAAGTCCGGAAAATGTTAAAGCCCAAGAAAAAAAAGAAGGAACAAAAGTAAGCGCATATTCAAAAATTCCAATTCCGCCTTGAGCAGAATAATAAGTTGAATCAAGTTCTAAAACATCTTCATAATAACCGACTGAAGTTTTTGTAGCCCAAAATGCATCTAATGAATTTGCATTTGCTGCACTCATCATGGCTTTGTATTTATAGACATTTCCAAGCAAATATAAAATATTGATGTCATTATTTTCTTCAAGAATTATATTACATTTAGAGATAACAGAATCAGAATAATTTTCAAAAAGTTGTAAATCGCTTGAATTGCTGCTTCCTAAATAATACCATAAATATATTTTTGAATAAATCAAAAATGCTTCCGGTCTTTCACGTTTCTTTTCAATTGCAGAATTTAAGAGATCGATGGCTTTCTCAAACTCATAATTGTAAATTAATCTATCGCTTCTTTCAACTAAATTTTGATAATTCTTTAAGCTTTGTCCAAAACTTAAAGTAGCAAATAAAAATAAAATTATTCTAATCAATTCTCTTTTTTCCCAAGTGAATATTCAACAGCAGCTTTTACAAAATCACGAAATAAAGGATGAGCATTTGTTGCTCTGGATTTTAATTCGGGATGGAATTGACAACCAACAAACCAAGGATGATCATTCAGTTCAATCATTTCTACAAGTTCACCGTCCGGTGAAACTCCGCTTATTAACATTCCATTTTTTTCTAAATCTTCTCTATACTTATTATTTACTTCATAACGATGTCTGTGGCGTTCGTTAATTTTTTCTTTTTTATATGCACTTTTTGTTTTAGTGCCTTTTGTAACAATACACGGATAAGATCCCAATCTCATCGTTCCGCCCTTAGCTTTAATTTTTAATTGCTCAGGCATAATGTGAATTACACTAAATTGATTTTTAACAAATTCTGCACTATTTGCTTTTTTAATTCCCAAAACATTTCTTGAAAATTCAATTACAGCACATTGCAAACCTAAACAAATTCCAAAAAATGGAATTTTATTTTCTCTTACATATTGAATTGCAATTAATTTTCCTTCAATTCCTCGTTCGCCAAAACCGCCGGGAACTAAAACTCCATCCATTCCTTTTAAAAGATTTTCTGGTTTACGTTTTGAAAAATCTTCTGCACTAATATATTTAACATGAACTTTTACATCATTTTCTGCACCGGCGTGAATAAAAGATTCTGTAATACTCTTGTAAGCATCTAAATAATCTGTGTATTTTCCGCAAACTGCAATGTTTACAGAGCCGGTTGGATTTTTAACTTTTGCAACAAATTCTTCCCATTTATCAAGATGAATATTTATATCAGAAAGTTTTAACTTTTTCAAAACTAATTTGTCAAATTCTTGTCTATGCAAGTTTAACGGCACTTCATAAATTGTTGAACAATCATAAGCCGAAATTACTTCTTTGGAATCAACATTACAAAAAAGTCCAATTTTATTTTTTATTTCTTGCGATAATTCCGATTCCGATCTGCAAACCAAAATATTTGGTTGAATTCCTAATTCCAATAATGCTTTTACACTATGCTGAGTTGGTTTTGTTTTAAGTTCACCAGCAGATTGAATATAAGGAACAAGTGTAACATGAATATTTATTGCATGTTTTCTACCTAATTCAATCATTAATTGGCGCATTGCTTCCATAAATGGCAAACTCTCAATATCGCCTACTGTTCCGCCAATTTCGGTAATTATAATATCGTATTTCCCGGAATTTGCAAGAACCACCATACGCCTTTTTATTTCATCAGTTATATGAGGAATTACTTGAACTGTTGCTCCAAGATAATCTCCTTGTCTTTCCTTCGAAATTACTTCATAATATACTTGTCCGGTTGTGGTATTATTTGCCTTCGACATATTTTCGTCAAGAAATCTTTCATAATGACCAAGATCAAGATCGGTTTCTGCACCATCATCAGTAACATAAACTTCACCATGTTGAAATGGACTCATTGTTCCCGGATCAACATTAATATAAGGATCAAATTTTTGAATTGTAACAGAATAACCTCTTTGTTTAAGAAGTAATCCTAAAGATGCGGCAGTAATTCCTTTTCCAAGTGAAGAAACAACACCTCCGGTAACAAAAACAAACTTCACTTTCTTTTTTATTTTCATCTAAAATTGACCTTATGTTTTTAAAAATAAGTGTAAAAATATGAATTTTTATTTTGCTTTAAAACAAGTCATAAACTAATTATTCAAAAAAGTTCAAACAATTTTACTTTTCTGATAATTTCTTTACCAATCCAGAATATTTCTTCTCAATTTTGAAATCAAATTTGTAAAAATATTCTGGTCTTAAAAATCCAGTGGTTACAAAACCAAATCCTTCGTCTTTCATTCTATTAAAAAATTCTTTCATTAAAGCTTCACTCACTCCTTTTCTTCTAAATCTATTTGATACAACAATTTTTTCCATGTGTACAACTTCTTCTTCAAATTTATAATAGAACATTCCACCAATTATAAATCCTCTATCAGAAATTGCTACTAAAAATTTATGTTCCGGCTTAAAACTAACTTGCATATTTGCATCAATAAATAATTGATATAGTTTAGAAATTTCTTTGGGACTAATTGGTTTCCTAATATAGAAAGGATTTCCTTCATGATCTTCAACTTGCACAACTAAATTTGCCGCATGTTCTCCTTCTGTTGCAAAATTTAAAAAAGTTGCTGAATCAGACGGTTTTAGATGTGGATAACTCAATCGTGTAAGGAAATAAATTTCTTTATCTTTTAGTTTAAATTCACTTTGAATTCGT
>JBGSKB010000705.1:0-13319 GCA_041741395.1 Melioribacteraceae bacterium | reverse complement strand
GGCGGCGAAGTTCCGGTAGTTTCAAAATCCAAAACGGAAAAAGTAGCTTCGGTAAAGTTTTTTTCTTTTTGATTCATCAAACAATAATAATATTTTTCTAAATAAATCTATAAATAAACTTTTTATGTAATTTATTTAATTGAAAATTTGAAAAAAAATGCGGTGAAAAATGTACTCAATTTATGATTTTATTGGAAACCTTGGCGTATTTTTAATAATTCTTTCTTACTTACTTTTGCAGATTAATAAAATAAGAAGTGAAAATATAAAATATTCTTTGATGAATTTATTTGGCGCAGCGTTTGTAATTATTTCCCTCATAAATAATTTTAACATTTCTGCATTTATTATTGAAGTATTTTGGGTTGCAATAAGTTTGCTCGGTATTATTAAATATTTTTTCAGCAAGAGAAATTCTTAAAATATAATTAGTTATTATTCAATAACTTAAAAATTTTCATTAAAGTTTATTATTAAAAAAATCACTAAAAATCTTTATTTATATCACCAGAATATTTTAGATTTTAGACTTCTTTTGTTATAATTATATTCAAAATTATAAACATCTTTTGGAGTTTTTTTATGGCAGACAATATTCCTTTGGAATTTGAAAATATTGGCGAATATAATAAAGCAGTTCTTCAGCAATTGATAGATAATAATGCACTTTTACGAGTTCTTTTAGATTATGAAGTTGAAAAACATGCATATCGGGAAGCATCGGAAGATGGTTTGGAAGAAATGAGTAATATGGAGTTGGAAGTTAGAAAAAGAGAAATTTCTCAATCACTAAATGACAAAATCCGTGAATATAAATTGCATGCTTTAGCTGAAATTAATTTGCGAAAATAATTTAAAAAAAATGTTCTTTTATAAAAGTTGGAGATTATGGATTTAAATATTTTATTTATTGGTGATATTGTTGGCAAACCGGGAATGGATATTGCGGTAATGTGGCTTCCGAGTTTGATTAAAAAATATAAAGCTGATCTTGTAATTGTAAATGCGGAAAATGCATCAGACGGAAAAGGCTGCACGGAAACTGAAGGACAAGTTTTATTTAATTTGGGAGTGCATGTTTTAACCGGAGGAAACCATACTTGGGATAAGCATCAATCGCAAGAATATTTAAAAACGGAAAAACGAGCTTTACGACCTTTGAATTATCCTAAAGGAACTTACGGAAACGGTTATATAATTGTTGAAACAAAAAAAGGAAAAGCCGCAGTTGTAAATCTGCAAGGCAGAACTTTTATGGCAACAATTGATTGTCCTTTCAGATCATCTGAATGGATTTTATCAAAATTAGCACAAGAAACAAAAGTTATTTTTATTGATTTTCACGCTGAAGCAACTGCAGAAAAATTAGCATTAGCAAATTATGTTGATGGAAAAGCAAGTGTTTTTGTCGGTACACATACGCATATTCAAACTGCGGATGAAAGAATTTTTCCTAAAGGTTTGGGTTATATTACAGATTCCGGAATGACCGGACCTTACGATTCCGTCATTGGAATGAAAACTGAAGCAGCAATAAATAGATTTATTTTACAAACCCCTCAAAAATATCAAACAGCAACCGAGAATAATCATTTATGCGGAGTTTTTACAAAAGTAAATATTGAAACCGGAAAGACAATTGAAATAGAGAGAATTTTAATCCCCCAATTTGAAACAAAAATCTCAATGGAATGAAAAATTTTCCGCTTCCAAGGATTGATAAAGATCCGATTTTAAAAAATTATCTCCAGAAATTTTGCCGATTAAAAACTGGAGAAATTTGGGAAGATCCATTTAATAAACATAAAATTGCATGTTTTGATGCAATAGATGAAAACTCGATTTTTAATCTAGTTGGTAACAATAAATTTCAACTCGCAATTCATGATCCTCCTTACAATATGATTGCTTTTGAAAAATGGGATTCTGCAACTTTTATAAATTGGTGCAAAAAGTGGATAGATATTTCGGATAAAATTTTGGCTGATAATTCTTCACTTTATATTTGGCTTGGTGCAGATCAAAAAAATCATTTTGAACCTTTTGCGGAATTTATTCTGATGATGAAAGAAACCGAATTTCAATCAAGAAGTTTCATTACGATGAGAAATCAGCGTGGTTACGGAACTCAAAAAAATTGGATGTCAGTTCGGCAAGAATTATTATATTATATAAAAGGTGAACCGATTTTTAATATTGAAAAAGTTTATACAGATATTCCCAAAGCCGTAAAAGGTTATTACAAAGAAATTAACGGAAACATTACAGAAAATATTGAACGCAGTAAATCCGATAAAATCCGTGCGGGAAATGTTTGGATTGACATTCAGCAAGTTTTTTATCTTCGCGAAGAAAATGTAAACGGATGTTTTGTTCAAAAACCCTTAAAAGCTTTTGAACGAATTATTGAAGTTTCAAGCAAAGAAAATGATTTAGTTTTTGATTTTTTTGCTCATTCCGGAACTACAACTTTAGCTTCAGAAAAATTAAATAGAAGATCGTTTTCGATTGATATAGATCCAATTTATTGTGAAATTGCAATTAGAAGATTGGAAAGATTTAGAAAGACTGGTAAATTAGGATGGCAGAATTCTAATCCTTTTGAAAATGAAATTTTAGAAAATTCCGAATTGAAAAATTATTTGATTGAAAATTATAATTTAGAAATTAAAGATTAACCTGAAATAGGTAATTATTCAAAATGCAAATTATTGATGGAAAAAAAACATCTGCGGAAATTAGAGAAGAATTAAAAATAAAAATTAATTCTCTTGTTGAAAATGGAAAAAAAGTTCCCGGATTGGTAACAATTTTAGTTGGTGAAAATCCCGCTTCAAAAGTTTATGTGAACAACAAAATAAAAGCTTGTGCAGAAATTGGAATGAATTCCAAACTTGAAAAATTGGATGAAAATATTAGTCAAGATGAATTACTAAAAATTATTGAACAATATAATGAAGATGATTATTTTCACGGAATACTTGTTCAGCTTCCGTTGCCAAAGCATATTGATGAAGATAAAATTATTGAGGCGATAAATCCTCAAAAAGATGTTGATGGTTTTCATCCAATTAGTGTTGGAAAATTGGTAATCGGAAAAGATACTTTTAAATCTTGTACACCGTTTGGAATTATGGAATTAATAAAAAGATACGGAATTGAAACTAAAGGAAAACATGTTGTAGTTGTTGGAAGAAGTAATATTGTTGGAAAACCGATTGCGAATTTGCTTCTTCAAAAAGAAGTTGGCGCAAACGCAATTGTAACAATTTGCCATTCAGCTGCAAAAGATATTTCTTATTTTACAAAACAAGCAGATATTCTAATTGCCGCAATTGGCAAAGCAAACATGATTACTAAAGATATGGTCAAAGAAAATGTTGTAGTTATCGATGTTGGAATTAATAGAATTGAAGATTTAAATAGTAAATCCAGATATAAATTAGTTGGTGATGTTGATTTTGTGGGAGTTTCAGAAAAAGCATCTTTTATAACTCCGGTTCCCGGCGGAGTTGGACCAATGACAATTGCAATGCTTTTAAGCAATACATTTAAAGCATATTCTTTAAAAGAAAATTTATAATAAATTTTATATGAAAGACAGTATTGTAGAAAAAATTGTAAATCAAGTATTTACAGAAAAGGCCCTGCACGATTTTTATTGTGTTGGTGATACTTGCAAAGGCTGGGAACGAAATGTTATTGATCAGCCAAATGCAATAAATACAATAGTTGAAAATGGTGCAGAAAGAATTTCCGCTGGAAAAGGCGTCGGGTATGAACTTAAAGATATTTCTCTCGCAAGAATGATAGATCATACAATGCTGAAACCTGAAGCAACTCCGCAAGAAATTACAACTTTATGTGAGGAAGCAAAAAAATATAATTTTGCAAGTGTTTGTATAAACCCAAGTTATGTTACACTTTGCAGTAAATTATTGTTAGGAACGCAAGTAAAAGTTTGTACTGTTATTGGTTTCCCGCTTGGAGCAACTACAACAGCAGCTAAAAGAGCAGAAGCTGAAGAAGCATTAAATAATGGTGCAGAAGAAATCGATATGGTAATTAATGTTGGTAAATTAAAAGCCGGAGATTACGAATATGTATTTAATGATATAAATCAAATTGTACTTACGGCAAAAAGAAAAAATGCTGTTGCAAAAGTAATAATTGAAACTGCACTTTTAAATGATGAAGAAAAAGTGAAAGCTTGTATAATAAGCAAGCAAGCTAAAGCAGATTTTGTAAAGACATCAACTGGGTTTAGCAAAGGCGGAGCAACTGCCGGGGATGTTGCTTTAATGCGTTATGTTGTTGGATCTTCTGTCGGAGTAAAAGCATCCGGCGGAGTTAGAACTTTAGAAGATGCTGAGTTGATGATTAAAAGCGGCGCAGATAGAATTGGCGCAAGTGCAAGTGTAAAAATTGTTTCTGGTGATAAATCAAAATCTGAAGGTTATTAGTGGTTTTAGATTTAATAACTTTAAAATCGGATGATGGTTTTACGGCAGAAATTCCTTCTATTAAAGGGCTTGATTGCTGGGCTCATAAAGAAGATGAAGTAATTGAAAAATCTATTGAACTTTTAAAATTCTATTTGAAACTTGATGCTGATTCAAAAATTAATGTTGATAAAGCTCGTGGAAATAAATTCAAAACTGTTTACAAATTAGTTTTTAATAAAGACCTTCCGTGAAAGAATTCAAAACAGAAAAAAGATTAAGAAAAATTGAAAAAGTTTTATCGGAAAGGCAATTTTCGTTACGCGTTGTACTTGAAAATATTCACGATCCGCATAATGTTAGCGCAATATTCAGAACTTGTGATGCAGTTGGTATTCCGGAAGTTGATTTACTTTATACTAATGAAATATTCCCCAAAATTAGTAAAGTTACTTCAGCATCATCAAAAAAATGGGTTGATCAAATTAAATATAATTCAGCGGAAGTTTGTGTAAATAATTTAAAAAAAAACGGTTTCCAGATTTATGGAAGTATGCTATCGGAAAAAGCAGAAAATATTTATAATATTGATTTTACAAAAAAGGTTGCAATAATTATGGGAAACGAACATAGGGGAATTTCAGATGAAATTGCTAAATTAGTTGATAAACATATTTATATTCCCATGCGGGGAATGATTCAAAGTTTAAATGTCTCTGTTGCAACGGCCGTTATTCTTTATGAAGCACAGCGGCAAAGAACATTAAATAGAATGTATGATAAAAGTGAACTTTCAATAAATCAGTTAGAAAACTTAATTAATGTCTGGTGTAACAAATGAATCAACAATTAAAAAAAATAAAAAGTGTTAGCGGAACTTTAATAATACCTGGAGATAAATCAATTTCTCACAGAGCAGTTATGTTTTCTGCAATGGCAGATGGTGAATCAGAAATATTTAATTGCCTAATGTCTGAAGATGTTACTTCAACAATAAATGCATTCAGAAATATGGGAACCAAATTTGATATCGAAAAAGATAAAATTATAGTTTGGGGAAATGGATTTAGCGGATTAACAGAGCCCGAAAAAGAATTGAATCTTAATAACTCCGGAACAACAACTCGTTTAATTGCCGGAATTTTAGCTGCACAAAAATTTCCAACGACAATTATTGGGGATGCGTCTTTATCAACGCGACCAATGAAAAGAATAATTACGCCATTACGACAAATGGGCGCAAATATTACCGGAAACAATAATTGTCTTCCGCTTATAATAAAACCAACGGAATATTTAAGACCAATTCATTATGAGTTACCAATTCCAAGTGCGCAAGTTAAGAGTTGTATTTTATTAGCGGGATTATATTTGGATGAAGAAACCGTTGTTGTTGAAAGTGTTGAAACAAGAAATCATACAGAAAAAATGTTGGGACTAAAAGTTATTGAAGAAGATAATATTAGAACAATATATTCTTCATTGGATTATTATCCTACAGCGTCAGAATATAAAGTTCCATCGGATATTTCTACCGCAGCATTCTTTATGGTTTTGGCAAGTATTGTAAAAGATTCAGAATTAAAAATTAGCGGTGTTTCACTTAATGAAACAAGAACCGGAATAATTTCTGTTTTAGATGCAATGGGTGCAAATATTACTGCGGAAAATATAAATGAATTTAATGGTGAATTAAGAGGAGACTTAATTATAAAAAGCTCAGAATTGACAAACGTTGAATTTGATGAAGAAATAATTCCGAATATAATTGATGAAATTCCAATACTTGCAATTGCCGGAATTTTTGCAAATGGCGATTTTGAGATTTCCGGAGTCAAAGAATTACGTACAAAAGAAAGTGATAGAATAAATTCTATTTGCAGAAATCTGGAATTGTTGGGATTACATGTTGAAGAATTTGAAGATGGTTTTGCAGTTCGTGGAAATATTACAAATAAATCAGTAACGTTTAATAGTTATGGCGATCACAGAATTGCAATGTCTTTTGCAATTTTATCCTCAATAATTGATGGTGATTTTAAAATTGATAATTTTGATTGTGTAGCAGTTTCAAATCCGGATTTTCTTAATCAATTAAAGAGTATTTCAAATTAATTTTTTTTCTTACTCTTGATCTTACTCTTTTTCTTAATCTGATTTATAAAAATTTAGATTAAGAGTAAGATTATGATTAAGAAAAATTAAAAATAAAGTTTTGGAGAATAAATGAGTGTCGATGATAAAAAAGTAATTTACTCAATGATTGGCGTGAGTAAGTATTATGATAAAAAAGTTATACTTAAAAATATTTACCTATCATATTTCTATGGTGCAAAAATTGGAGTTCTTGGTTTAAATGGATCTGGGAAAAGTTCTCTTCTAAAAATATTAGCCGGAGTTGATAAAGAGTTTAACGGCGAAACAGCAGTTTCTCCGGGATACACAATTGGATTACTTGAACAAGAACCACATCTTGATGAAACAAAAACCGTTAAAGAAATAGTTGAGGAAGGAGTTCAAGAAGTTGTTGATATATTAAGACAATATGATGAAATAAATGCAAAATTTGCAGAAGAAATGTCTGAAGATGAAATGACCGAGCTTTTGGAAAAACAAGGAAAAGTTCAAGATAAATTAGATTCAATGAATGCATGGGATTTGGATTCTCGTTTAGATATGGCGATGAATGCTTTAGGTTGTCCTCCGGGAGAAACCTCAGTGAAAGTACTTTCAGGCGGCGAAAAAAGAAGAGTTGCATTGTGCCGATTATTATTGAAGAAACCGGATATTCTTCTTTTAGATGAGCCAACAAACCATTTAGATGCTGAAACAGTTTTGTGGCTTGAATCTGAATTAAATAGATATCCCGGAACTGTTATTGCGGTTACTCACGATAGGTATTTTCTTGATAATGTTGCCGGATGGATTTTGGAATTAGATAGAGGTGAAGGAATTCCATGGAAGGGAAATTATTCATCATGGCTTGAGCAAAAACAAAATAAATTGAAACTTGAAGAAAAGAGAGAAACAGAACGACAAAAAACTTTACAGCGAGAATTAGATTGGATTAAAATCTCACCACGAGGAAGACAAGCAAAATCCAAAGCGAGAATTACTTCTTACGAAAATATGTTGAAGGATGAAAAAGAGCAAGTCCAAAAAGAATTGGAAATTTATATTCCAGCGGGACCAAGATTAGGAAACGTTGTTATTCAAGCAGAAAATGTTTCAAAAGCATTTGGCGATAAATTACTTTTTGACAATTTAAATTTTTCACTTCCTCCTGGAGGAATTGTTGGTGTAATTGGTCCAAATGGCGCCGGGAAAACAACATTATTCAGAATGATAATTGGACAAGAAATTGCTGATGCCGGAACTTTTAAAATTGGCGAAACCGTTAAATTAGCTTATGTTGATCAAAGTAGAGACGTTTTGAAAAGTGATAAATCAGTTTGGGAAATTATTTCAGAAGGATATGATATTATAAAATTGGGAAACAGAGAAATGAATTCCCGTGCTTATGTTGGTCAATTTAATTTTGCCGGAGGTGATCAACAGAAAAAAGTTGGGGTTCTTTCCGGTGGAGAAAGGAACAGAGTACATTTAGCAAGAGTTTTGAAAGAAGGTGCAAATGTTATTCTTCTTGATGAACCTACAAACGATTTGGACGTAAACACAATGCGCGCTTTGGAAGAAGGACTTTTAAACTTTGCTGGATGCTCGGTTGTTATTAGTCATGATAGATGGTTCTTAGATAGAATTTGCACACATATTTTAGCATTCGAAGGCAATAGTCAAGTTGTTTGGTTTGAAGGTAACTTTTCCGATTATGAAGAAAATAAACATGAAAGATTAGGTTCCGCTGCTGATATTCCGCAAAGAATAAAATATAAAAAGTTAGTTAGGTAATTATATTTTAATGCAATTAAAGATACGATCTTTTAGAAAGATCGTATCTTTTTAAATAATCAATTCATTCAAAATTTTGCTTATTTCTTCAGCTTTAGAATGAACCATAAAATGGCTTCCATCTTGAACAGAAATTGGATTCAAAATTAATTTAATTGGAAAAGTTTTATCATTTGTTCCATGAATGTGATGCAAATATGATTTTGGTTTCTCGGTATTTTCCCAATTTACAATTTGATGAAAAGCCCATTTAAAATATTTTTCTGTACAATTATTAATCATACTTCTAAAAATAGTTTTACCTTTATCTGAATTGTATCCAAATAGATTTGCCCACAATGGGAAAGTTTTTAAAACTAATTTTTTGTTAGATAATTTATAAATTGGGAAATGCTTAAACATCAATAAGGAAAAGGGTTTTTCACTACTGTGTTTAATACTGGAAATAATTATTACTTTTTCAACAATAATAAATTTTGAAATTTCTTGAACAACAATTCCACCGAAAGAATGTCCGACTAAAATAATTTTTTCACTGCTGATTTGAATTTGTTTTGAAATTCTTTTTATATAATTAATCAGATTTTCATTTAATTCTGGTTCAATCCAATTTAGAAAAATTATATTATTTACATTTAGATTCAGATTCTCAAAAATCCTTTTATCAAAACACAAACCAGGAAGTAGATAAACTACAAATTGATTTGTATCCATTTTTATAATTCAAGAATTTGATGTTTAAATTCATGAATATCCAGTTCGTTATAGAGCCAATCAAAAAAATCAAAACCATATTTGTTTATAAAATTCGCAATTCCCAATTCTCTTTCTTGTAAATTATCGTTTGGAAAAATATTGTTTTTAGCTTTTTTAATTTGCCTAATAGTAGCTTCAAATTTACTTTCTTGTAACTTTAGAGATTTTGATTTTAAAATTTCTAATTGATGTAAAATTTTTTCCGAAGTACTTTTTGTCGAATCGTTTAATGTTTTATCAATTACTTCTAACGAATTAGATAATTGCTTTAAAACATTCTCAATATTTAAAGAAGCACTATTAAAAATTTGTTCAACGCTATTATCAGAAATGTTGTTTAAGATTTCTTCCTTTAGTTTCTGAAAATCACCAAAAAATTGTGAAGTGCTTAAATTATATTTCATCAATATTTTTGCAATATTGCTTTCAAGAATTGTAGCTGAAGCTCGCGGATAAACAAACGGATGCTGCAAATTAAAATGTTTGTAAAGCGGAATTGCTTGTGCATAATAATTTACTTCACTAGGACCAGCAACATAAAATCCAGTAGGGAAAAGGTAATCTTCGCAAATTGGTCGCAATAAAACATTAGGACTAAAACACTCCGGTTTTTCTTCCACAAAATTTAGCAATTCCTCTTTTGTAATTCTTTTTCGTTTCCCTTTTAGTCTAAATTCATCTTCAATTGGTTCGATTAAATGCCGACCGGTTTCATCAGAAAAGAATAAATTTATTGGTTTTACTTTTACTTGCGAGTGATAATTTTCGTCCAAGTCAACGCTTCTTAACAAAATATCTTTTGTATGAATTTTAAAATCTGTTAATTCTTTTTTAAAGATTGGAATTAATAATTTCTTTACATCTTTATCTTGCGGATTAAAAATTATCAATCCGGTTTCATCAAATATTTTAAAAATAAATTTGAAAAAGGATTCAGCAATTGTGAGATTAGGCTTTAAAACATCATCAGCAAAATTTGTAACTTCTTTAATAAATTCTGTTTCTCTCAAAGATTTACTAATTTCATCTTTAAAATCAATTACTGAATTTGAAAATTTTAGTGAGCCAACACTTCCGCTATTTTCTTCGTTTTTAATTTCATCATTATAAATAATTGTTTCAATTTCATTTTCATTGTTAAGAATTTTTAAATTTGCAATTTCTTCAAAATCATGATCATCTCCAGCCATCCAAAATATTGGAACAAAATTATAACTTTTAAATTTGTCATTTAGATATTCACTTAACTTTACTGCAGAGAAAATTTTATAAATCGTATAAAGCGGACCTCCAAATAGACCAAGCTGCTGACCTGTAAAAACGGTAATTGTATTTTCCTTTTTTAACAATTCAATGTTAGAATTTGTTTTTTCTGAAGGTGAAAAATTAGTGTATTGGTTTTTAATTATTTCTGAAATCTCTTTCCTATTTCGATTTTTAATATTGCTGAAAATCCGTTCATAAGAATTTTCATCTCTAAAATTTATTTCGTAATAATTTTTTACGTTTTCAAAATTATTTATGTAATTAATAAAAAGTTCACTCATTCCCGAAATTTGACTAAAATCAACTTGCATATTTTCTCCAATTTAGACAATTACAAATGTAAAAATAAGAATCTTAAGGATTGTTTTCATGATTTTAATTTATCACTTTTTGTACTTCATGATTATTTATGAAAAGTATAAATCTTTTATTTTGACATCGATTTAACTAACTTGAAATCTAATTTAGATGAAAATAAACTTTCCTAAATATAATTTGCAGAAATCAGTTCTAAATTGATATATACAGCTTTGTAATTTCATGATAAAAAATAAAATAAAACTTTTTGCCAAAATAAGTATCGCAGTAATTTTGTTAGTCTATTTGGTTGAATATGTAAATTATAATGCAATAATTATTGCTATAAAAAAATCAAATAAATTAATAATTGGCATTGTTTTTTTATTAAGCATTTTAAATGTTTATATGCAATTTCTTAAATGGGAAATTGTTTGCAATTCTCTTTTGGGAGTTAAAGATAAAAAAAAAATTTGGCTTTCATTATTTTATGGATTTAGCGGAGGAATTGCAACACCGGTAAGGATTGGAGAATATATTGGTCGAAAATTAGCTTTTGAAAATACCGGACTTATGAAAGTTACAATTGCTACAGTCATCGAAAAATTTACATCGCTAATTTTAGTATTATTTACTGGATCAATAACTTCAATATTATTTTTATATAATTACTTTTCATTCAAATTAGCTGCACTAGCATTAACTGTATTTATTCTTGCTCTAGTTTCAATATATTATTTTGTTAAAGGAATAAAGCACTCAAACAAAATAATAAGTTATTTAAAAGAGAAGTTTTTGTTTTTCAAAAATTTATTTGTTGAATTGAGATATGTTAAAGAAATCGGTAGGGAAAGTTTAAAAAAATTAATTACATACTCAATCTTTTTTTATTTTCTTTACATTTTTCAGTATGCACTTTTAGTTTTAGCATTTAATAACAGTGGTAATTTAATTTATGCCTTTTGGGCTGGAACTTTGGTGATGTTTGTGAAAAGTGTTCTATCGTTTATTTCCTTTGCGGATTTGGGAATTAGAGAAAGTTCCTCGGTTTTTGTTTTAACAAAAATGGGAATGCAAAAAGCAGTTGGATTTAATTCCGCAATATTTTTATTTCTTTTTAATCTTCTCATTCCTTCAATTATTGGTTTATTCTTACTTATCAAAAAAAATAAATGATAATTCTTTTTTTTATATTTGCCTTGCTCGGACTTTATTATTTAATCTTTTTAATCAAAATTGTTGATGGAATTAGAATTGTTAAAAATGATTTGGATGATAACAAAAATGAAGAATTTATTAGCATAATTGTTCCATTTAGAAATGAAGAAAATAATTTATTAAAAAATCTTGTAAGTTTAGAATCACAGTCAATTCCCAAAAGTCATTATGAAATTATTTACGTTGATGATAATTCAGATGATAATTCTTACGAATTATTAAGAAATTCAATTACTTCTAAAAACGTAAAAATTATTAAATCAGACGCAAGTTTATCGGAACGAGCGCATAAAAAATTTGCACTTAATAAAGCAATTGAAAATGCTAAAGGCGAAATAATTATTACCACAGATGCAGATTGCATTCATGGAAGAGATTGGCTAAAAACTATGCTAAATAAATTTGATGATGAAACTGCATTCGTTTCGGGACCGGTTGAATTTATTGAAGACGAAACGTTATTTTCAAAATTGCAGAGATTAGAATTTTCAAGTTTGATTGTTGTTGGCGCAGCTTTAATTGGAATTGAAGAACCAATTATTTGTAATGCTGCAAATCTTGGTTTTAGAAAATCAGTTTTTAAAATAGTAAACGGATATGAAGATAATTTAAATCTTTCTTCCGGAGATGATGAATTTTTGATGCAGAAAATTGCTGCAACAACAAACTATAAAATTAAATTTTGTTATGATAGAAATGCAGTGAGTTATACTTCTCCAAATTCATCAATTCAAGAATTTGTGAATCAGCGAAAACGTTGGGCAAGTAAAAGTTTTTTTTATGCTAAAAAATCAATAACGCTAAAGCTGGCAATGATTTATTTATTCTATCTCAGTTTTTTTGCTCAATTTTTACTTGGAATATTTTTCGATAAATTATTTTTTGTGAGTTTATTTTTTAGTTTTGTTTTCAAAGTAATTACGGAAAACCAAGTTGTAAGAAAAGAATCAATTGATTTATTTAAAAAAGTCGATTTAAAACTTTTCCTTTTTGCTGAGTTACTGCACATTCCATATATAATATTTGCGGGAATTTCCGGATTATTCGGAAACTATGAATGGAAAGGAAGAAAGATTAAAAGATGAAGTGGAAATATAATCCGCCAAGTTTAATTAAAAATATTTTTTCAGATTTTCAGTGGGAATCTGAAATCCCAAAAATTCTTATCACATTTGATGATGGTCCAAATCCAAATACAACAGAATTCATTTTAAAGGAATTACAAAAAGATAATATTAAAACAATTTTTTTCTGCGTTGGAGAAAATCTTCATAGATATAATTCCTTAGCTGAACAAATTTTGAGCGAAGGACATGAAATTGGCAATCACACTTTTAAACATCAAAAAATTACAAATCGTTCAGTTCAAGAAAATAATTCATCAATTGAAATAGTGCAAAATTATACTTTAGAAAAATTTAATTACAATAT
>JBGSKB010000704.1:0-3934 GCA_041741395.1 Melioribacteraceae bacterium | reverse complement strand
CTGATGTTAGAAACTGGAATAATTTACCCTATACCACAACAATTCATGTAGGTCAAACGTTAAAATTCTATGTTCCAAAGGAACGAGTTGCTGAATTATCCAAAATAAATTCTTTATCAAAAACCGAAAAACAAAGACAACTAAATACTTCAACCGGTGAAGAATGGATTGAACACAGAATAAGAAGTGGAGAAACTCTAGGTTCAATTTCACTAAGGTACGGAACAACACCATCAAAAATTAAAAAATGGAATAACTTAAGAAACAATCGAATTTATAAAGGAAGAAAATTAAAAATATTTACCGGGAATAGCACAACTCTTGTCGCAGAAAATAGGATTTCGACATCAGCAGATAAGACAAGTTTAGTTCGTTATAAAGTGAAAAAAGGTGATACTCTAAGTGAAATTGCAGAAAAATTTAAAGTAAGTACTGTAAATTTAAGAAAATGGAATAAACTTAGATCGAACAGATTAAATGCTGGTGTAACTTTAAAGATTCACTCAAAATATGATGATTCTGATGATGCTCCAATTGTGGAAAACTCAGTTTACACTGTTAAAAAAGGTGATACAATTGGTAAAATTGCTCAAAAAAATAGAGTAAGTGTTGCTGAGTTAAAATTATGGAATAATCTTAAAAGTGATATAATTCATTCTGGACAAAAATTAAAAATTGGTCAATCTTCAGTTGCAAATAATAATTCTGATCTTGAAGATAATAATGACGAACAAGTAATTCATAAAGTAAAAAGGGGCGAGACTTTAGGTCACATTGCAGAAAATTATAAAGTAAAAGCAAGTGAAATTAGAAATTGGAATAGACTAAGAAGTAGTGTTATAAAAGTTGGTCAAAAATTAATAATATATCCGCGTAGTAATAATAAATTAGCAAGCAGAAATTAAAAAGCTGCCCCGAAAGGATAACATTCAATCGGAACAGCTTTTAAATTTTTGTTATAAATAATTTTTACTTCATCAAAACCATTTTATTTGTTTGTGTAAAATTCCCACTTGAAATTGTGTAGAAGTACATTCCTGAAGGAATATTATTAGCAATAAAGTTTACACTATATCTTCCAGCCGATTGATTTTCATTTACTAAAGATTGAATAACTTCGCCTAAAGAATTATAAATAGAAAGTTTCGTAAAACCAGCTTCTGGAATAGTATAACTAATTGTTGTACTTGGATTAAATGGGTTTGGATAATTTTGTGCTAAATTATATTCATTTGGACTAAAAGAATTATTTTCTGCAATAGAAGTAGTAGTAGAATCAGAATTATCTGTTGTATCTGGATCAACTACAGTTTCTACTTTAAATCCTACACCAATTGTTGAAAAATGTTGAAAAAATATTGAAACAAAATTCTGGTCAACAACTTTTGAAATTCCATTAAAATCAACTTTTGATTGAGAATTTACATAAAACGGTGTAAAATCTTCAATTGAATAATTAAGAAAATTAAAAAATGGAATTAGTTTATTTGCCGGTAATTTTAAAAATGCTTCTTTACCATTTGCTAAATAATAATATTCATTAGGATTGTAACTTCCAGTATTTTCACCAGTTACAACAATTGATAAATAAAGTAATTTTAAGATATCTTCATCAGCTGGTAAATTTGCTAAATCAAGATCGCATAATCCTTTAAGAATTATGTTAATATTTATATTTTCATTTAGGCTATTTACTGGAAAACCTAAACTTCCGCCAACCATTAAATCATAAAAGAATTGCGATTCTGGATTTTCTTGAGGAAAAGTATATTGATCAAAAACTATATTATCGCCTTCGAACATTATTCCCCTAAAAATTTCCAATTCCGGAATTTCCCCACAGCCCTCTACAGAAAATTTATACGAAATAGAATTAGATTGTGCAAAATTCATGCTTACAAATAGTAAGCTTAATAATATAGTTATTAGCGCTTTCTTCATTTTTGTTTTCCTTTTGAATTTAATATATTTTTGATACACAATTAGTAGTATTTTTGGGTAGTGAACGTGATTTACAGCAAATTAATTTTTTGATAAGTAGTTTTTGGGAATTATTTTTAATTATATAGGTAATATTTTGAAGAAAGTTTTCTGAAATTTTCTGCGTCTTTATTTAGAAAATTAAGTATTTCATTCATTTCAACTTTTTTTTGAAGCATTTTTGAAATTTTAATTGTTCCTAAAGCATTGTTGAACATTTTAATTTCATTTTTATTAGAAAGTTTGAATAAATCTTTTTGGGGATATAATTTTTGTAATGTTCTAATAATATAGAATTGTGTAGATACTAAATTGACCAAATTATAATCTGTAATATAAATTTGAACCCCGTGTAAATTTTTTCCTTTTCCAAAAGCATAAAATGGTTTGAAGGAAATTGGTCTGAAATATAAACCCGGAATATTTTGATTATTTAAATCTTCAGAAAATTTATTTGCATTAATCCATTCAGCTCCAATAATTTGAAAGGGAAGTGTATAACCAACTCCAATTGAAATCGCACTTCGCAATTCACCTAAAATTCCGGTCATTGGATAAAAAAAAGTTGTTTCAAAATTTGGAATGTGTGGTGAAGTTGGAACCCAATTTAATTTTGTATCAGAAAATGTCATTGTTCTTTTCCAATTTTCCATTTTTACAACAGTTACTTTAATATTGGAATTTGTAGCAATCATTTTTTCGGAGACAAGCAAATTAGCAAGTTCGCCGCAAGTTAATCCATAAATATATGGAATAGGGAATTGGCTGATAAAAGTTTTGAATTCATCCTCAATTATATTTCCTTCAATTTTAATTCCGCCTAAAGGATTTGGTCTATCTAAAATTATAAACTCAATATTATTTTCTGAAGCTGCCTCAATTGCCAATCCTAAAGTACTAATAAATGTGTAAGATCTTACTCCAATATCTTGAATATCATAAACGAGAACGTCAATTCCTTTTAGCATTTCTTTTGTGGGTTTTTGAGTTTTTCCGTACAAAGAAAAAAACGGAAGTTTTGTTTTTGATTCAATATTATTTTCTACAATTTCTCCACCTTCAATTTCACCTCTAATTCCATGTTCCGGAGAAAATAAAGCGACAAGTTTCACATTTTCTGCTTCAAATAAAATATCAATTGTAGATTTTAAATTACTATCAACTCCGGTTTGATTTGTAATCAATCCTACATTTTTGTTATGTAGTAAATCAAATTTATTTTGTTTTAAAACATCAATTCCTAAAAAGAATTTTCTATCTATTGAATCTGCAATAACTGTAGCTGAATCTTTTTGAATTTCATTTTTCGGGATAGGGATTTCTTCTTTTTGAGGAATTTCTGTAGAACAACTCCAAATTAAAATCATTAGAAAAATAATTATGAAAAATAGATCAAGATTTTTTTTCATAAATAACTTTACCATTTTTAATTGTTATAGAGCACAAATTCTGTCCGAGGAAATAAATTAAATCATTATAATTAGATGTTTCGAAAACTGCAAAATCTGCATATTTACCAATTTCAATACTTCCAATTTTATCTGATAAGGAAAGTGCTTTCGCAGAATTTATTGTATATGCAGAAATTATTTCTTCAGTTTTCATTTTCATTTTTAAAGCGGCTAATCCCCAAATTAAACTAATATTATTTATGTGAGAAGAACCTGGATTAAAATCAGTAGCCAGCGAAACAATTGCATTTTTCTCAATCAATTGTCTTGCCGGTGCAAATTGATAATTTAACGAAAATGAAACTCCCGGAAGCAAAACCGCAACCGAATTACTTTGCGAAATTTTTTCAATTCCATTTTCATCAATAATTTCTAAATGATCCAAACTTTGTGCATTAAATTTTAAAGCGGTTTCAATTCCGCCAATTGTATTAAATTGGTCAGTATGTAATTTTACATCCAAATTATTCTCTTTTGCTGCCGTAAAAATTTCTTCAACTTGA
>JBGSKB010000703.1:0-1756 GCA_041741395.1 Melioribacteraceae bacterium | reverse complement strand
TTTCTAATTCAATTTCTGAAGTAAAATTATATACACTGTCTTGAAATAAAGTTTCTTCATCTTGGTTAAAAATCTGCAAGTAATCATAATCATTTGAACTGAATATTTGAATTCCAAATTGTGAAAAGTACGAATCAGTTTTGGGTATTATTTCGAATCTCATTTCATAAATATCGATGTAATTTTCATCTTCCTCATTCATCTTTGAATAAATATAATTTATCTCGGCATTTAAAAATCTTAAAGGAAAATTTGGATAAACTTCTTCAATATTTATTTTTTTTATTTCGTGAGATTCTACAATAAATGTTTCAACATGAATTTCTATAACTTCATCAATGTAAACTGGTTTTGTTTTAATATTTGGGTGATTTGTTTTTATTGGTTTAGAAATTTTTGGCTCTTCAACTATTGGGTATTCTCTTTTCTTCTTATGAAAATTTTCATCTTTCAATTCATCATTTCTTGTTCTACCGGGTTTTTTTTCATTTTCTTTAATTTCATTTTCGATTGGAGATTTTCGAATTTTTGTTTTGTCATCAATATTTCTGTGTTGAGAAAATAATAAAACTGGAGAAAATAGAATTAGGATTGTTAGTTGGGATTGAAATGTTAATTTTTTCATTTTTGACTCAATATTTTAGAAAATATGAGTCTAATATTATGCCAAATTTTTAATGTAAAAATTTAATTTATTTTATCTCGATGTATATTTTTGTAAAAATTCTATGACTAATTTATTATACACATTGAAAGAACAATTTCTTTTTTATTACAAATTCATCCATTTAATAGAAAACGTAAGAATTTTTTTTATCCAAAAATTGCATTTACAAATTCTTTTGCATCAAAAGTTTGCAAATCTTCAATTCCTTCACCAACACCAATATATTTAACCGGAATATTCTGTTCGGCAGTAATTTGAAAAACTATTCCGCCTTTTGCGGTTCCATCAAGTTTTGTAACAATAAGTCCACTTAAGTCTGTTGATTTTGCAAATTCTTGAGCTTGAATTAAACCATTTTGTCCAGTATTTCCATCAATAACCAAAAATGTATCATTTGGCGCGTGATCTAAAACTTTGTTCAAAACTCGTTTAATTTTCTTTAATTCTTCCATCAAATTTGTTTTTGTATGAAGTCTTCCGGCAGTATCTATTATAACAATATCAGCATTTATTTTTTTTGCGGCTGTTAAAGTATCAAACGCAACCGAAGAAGGATCAGTTCCGTGCTCCCTTTGAATTACTTCAACTCCGGCTCTTTTAGCCCAAATTTCTAATTGTTCATTTGCTGCAGCTCTAAAAGTATCGGCAGAACCAATTACAACTTTTAATCCCGCTTTTTTGTAATTGTGAGCAAGTTTTCCAATAGTTGTCGTTTTTCCGGCACCGTTTACTCCAACAATTAAAATTACGTAAGGTTTGTATTTTTCTAAAAGATCATATTCGGTAGTTTTCGAACTTTTTTCTTCAAGTAAAAAAATCAATTCATTTTTTAATATTTTTATTATTTTTTCTTCCGATCTTTCTTTTTCATTCTTTAAAGTTCTTCTAGCTGCTTCAATAATTTTCACTGAAGTATCCATACCAATATCGCTTGAGATCAATATTTCTTCAAGCTCATCTAAAATTTCATCGTCTATTTTTGCTTTTCCGCTAATAGTTTCGGAAATACTATTAAAAATTTTTTCTCTGGTTTTTGTTAATCCGTCTTTTAGTTTTCCAAAATTTAAATTTTTAAATAACTTCATTTTT
>JBGSKB010000702.1:0-4326 GCA_041741395.1 Melioribacteraceae bacterium | reverse complement strand
TTTCTAATTCATCTTTAGAAATATTTTTTACCAATGAGTTTGGATCATTCGGATCTTCTAAAAATCCGGGAGCTTCAATTAATTGAATAATTTTATCAGCATTTAAATCATTTTTTAAAACTGTAACTATATCGTCATTTTCAGAATTTATTGCAAAATTATTTTCATCAATAATTGGAACAGAAAGAACCGGAATGTATCCATTATCCAAAAGCAAATTTAACAAATCCGTATTTATACTTTTTGGTTTACCAGAAAAATCATGAACAATTTTTAACTTACCATTATCTTTAACACGAATTCCATTATTTCTTTTACCTTGAATTACCTTTCCATCAATTCCGGAAAGCCCAATTGCATTTATTCCAACTTGCTGACACATTTCAACAATTCTTTTATTTCGCAATCCGGCATAAGCCATCATCATTATATCCAGCGATTCATCATCTGTAAAAACACTTGAATATCCTGACGCTGATGTAATTACTTTTTTGGGCTTATTTAATTTTTCTGCTAGTTCATCTCTCAAAGCATTTGCGCCATGAACAATAATAAAATTTTCTTTAAGATTTTTTAAGTCAGAAATAATTCCTTGTAGATTTAAGTTTTTACCACCGCCAATTTTTACTATGTACATTAAAAAACCTCTAAACTTTTATTGTTGATTTTAATCCAATCATTTTCACCAATATAATTTTGGGAACAAATAATTAATTCTTCATCCGTTTGTTTGTAAGACATTTGAAAATATTCAGAATCCTCATTGAATAGGGAAGAGACATAAGCGTTATTTTTATCGGCAATTATTATATTCATTGCGCGAATGTAGTTTGATCTTTTTAAAATTATATCTATTCCTTTTTCAATTGCTTTTTTCATATCATAATTATGAAATCTTTTTATAAAATTAAAAATTTTTTCTGCTCCAATTCTTCCTTCGGCATTGATTTTAACACCTCTTAATTCGCCATTAAAAATAAAAACAAATTCATCATCATAGAATGGCATATTATTTTCAATAAAAATGTCTTTATCTTCAAATGCACTTCTGGCATGAACGATTAAACGATTAGTAAAATTAAATTTAGAAAAATCGTCTTCCCAAATTGGATTGATATTTTTATAATGTTCCCAATTATCATCTGCATTTAAATAGGAACATCCCCATCCATGACCTTGAAATTCTTTACTTGATTTACAAACATCAGCAAATTTTTCAAGATGATAATTTATATCAAGCTCTGTTTTAGATTTTACAAATAATAATCTGCACATACGAATTTTATTTATTTTTATTCTTAATCATAATCTTTCTCTTAATCTTGATCTAACTCCAAAACATTAGTAAAATAAAAAATGCAGTAAAAGATTAAGATCAAGAGTAAGATAAAGATTTATAAATTAAATTGGATGCAATCCCGGAAATTCTAATCCGGTTTTTTCATCAAAATCATACATAATATTAAATGCTTGCAATGCTTGTCCCGCAGCTCCTTTCATTAAATTATCTATAGCACTGATTACAACAAGTCGGTTTGAAAAAGGATCTTTTTCAAAACCAATATCACAATAATTAGTTCCATAAAGTAATTTTGGTTCAGGATATCTATAATTTCCTTCTTTCTCTTTAACAATTCTTATGAATGGTTCTGCAGAATATTCCTTTCTGTAAATTTTCCAGATTTCTTTTTCATCTAAATTTTCTTTAAGGAAAACATGACTAGTTGCCAAAATTCCCCTTACTAAGTCCGTAGTTGTTGCCGAAAAGTGAATATCTATTTTTTTCCCTAAAGATAATTCCTGAAGCATTTCAGCAACGTGTCTGTGAGCAGTAGGTTTGTATGATCTTAATGATCCACTTCTTTCAGGGTGATGTGAAGCCGATGATGATTTTTTTCCTCCCTCACTTGAGCCCACTTTTACTTCAACAACAGTTCTATTTTCTTCAACTAAATTATTTTTGAAAAGGGGATAAAGACCAAGAATTGTTGTCGTTGCATTGCATCCGGCACTTGAAATATATTTTGCAGTTTTCATTTCTTCGCGGTGAAGTTCTGGAATTCCGTAAACAAATTCTTTCATTAATTCCGGTTTTACATGAGGTTCACCATACCATTTTAAAAATTCATCTTTATTTTTTAAACGAAAATCACCGGAAAGATCTATTATCCTTTCCGAAACATTAATAAATTTATCAATACTTTTCATTGATGAACCATGCGGCAAGCATAGAAAAAGTAAATCACACTTTTCTAATTCAGCTAATCCGGTAAATTTCAGATTAGTAATTCCACGTAAATTTGGATGTACTTTTGAAATCTGTTTTCCATAATTACTTTCTGAAGTAACTTGATTGATCTCAACTTTAGGATGAAAAAGCAGCAAGCGAAGTAATTCGCCGCCAGTATATCCCGAAGCTCCGGCAACGGAAATTTTAATTTTATCCATACTAATTTCCTTGAGCAACTTTTATTACATAATCTACTATATGTTCTGGAATATTTACACCAGTTGTAGTTATACTATTTTTAAATTCCATTGTATAATTTACTTCATTTACTTGGAATCCTTCATCGGTTTCAAAAATATCTAAAGCCACAACTCCGCCACCGACCGCTTTTGCAGCTTTGATTGAAAGCTCTGCAATTTCATTGGTTACTTCACATTTTGTGGCAACACCGCCTCTTGCAGTATTAGTAATCCAATGTGGTGAAGTTCTATAAATTGCTGCAATACAATTATCTCCAACAACAAAACTTCTAATATCTCTTCCTTTTTTTTCAACATATTGTTGAATATAAAAAATTGAATGATGATAAGATCCAAGAACAGTTTTATGCTCAAGAATTGATTCTGCTGCATCACGATCATTAATTTTTGATAAAAGTCTTCCCCAAGATCCAACTGCAGGTTTTAGTACAACCGGATAACCCATTTCTTCAATTGCTGCTAATGCTGATTCTTCTGTAAATGCTATTTTCACACTTGGTTGAGGAATACCGGCATCTTGTAAAGCTGTAGAAGTTAAAAGTTTGTCTCCGCATACGGAAGCAACTTTAAATGAATTTACACATTTTAGCCCGGCACTTTCAAATAATCTTAATGCGTGCAAAGCTCTTGAATGATTTATTGACCTTTCAATAACCGCATCAAAAGGGAACTTATTTTTTTTAAGGTCAAACTTCAATTCTCTGTCATCAATCATTGTTAAGTTTACATTTTTTCTTTTGCTAAATTCATCAATAAGTAGTTTTTCATCTTTTCTCATCACTGAATGTAAAAAGCCAATTTCCATTTTGGTTTTCCCTTAATTTAGTTCTTTTCAATTAGTTATTTGGATATATACTGAAAAGACTAAGCTATATCACTTAGCCTTAATTGGATTATGTTTATAATTTTGCTTTGTAAATTCTACTATATGTGGAAGTTCATTTAATTCAACAACTTTGCCTTTTTGTCCCAAAGATTTAACTTCATTCAAAACTGCATTCTGTATTTCAGAATCAATATTTGTAATATCTAATAATTTGAAAGCATATTTTAATGATGCAATACCAGACATATGATCAAGAGAAAAATGTCTTTCTTTGCCCAGTAAATCCGGGCTAAGACTTTCATAGTGTGTAGGATTAACAGATGCCGCATGAGTGTGTACTCCGGCACAATGCGTAAAAGCATTTTTTCCCATCACCGGAAAATGAACAGGTATTGGAATTCCTGAATGTTTACTAACAAATTGGTAAAGTTCATCAAGTTTTTTAAGTTCCCATCTTTTTAGATTATAATCCGCAGTTAGAACAACAAGAAGCTGGGCAAGATCAACAATACCAGCTCTTTCTCCTAAACCTAAAACCGATGCATCAATAATTTCAGCTCCGGCTCGGAATGCATCGAGAGCATTTGTTAAAGCAAAGCCTCTATCATTGTGGCAGTGTACAGCAATTTTAGGGAATAAATTACTATCAGTTAATTCCTTTTTTAATCTGGAAATATAATCAAACATATTTCTTTCAGTGCCAGGAACCATATAACCGGTAGTATCAGCAACTGAAATAATATCTGCTCCAGCTATCACAGCTGCTTTAGCCGCTTTTATTACATTTTCAAATTGCGAACGAACCGTGTCTTCAGGCGTGTAACGAATTAATAAATTTGGTTTTTGAGATTTTGCGAATGAAATCACAGAAGTAATTTGGTTAATTGCTTCATCCAAATCTTTTTTAAATACCGTATCAAGTCTTTCGTCTGAAACGCAATAAAATATTCCGAGAAAATCTACTCCACATTCAAGCGCTAACTCAACATCACTTTTTATTGAACGTGAGT
>JBGSKB010000701.1:0-3374 GCA_041741395.1 Melioribacteraceae bacterium | reverse complement strand
ATTTAGCTGAACTTGATAGAAACTTAATTAAATATGAATCATTTAAAAATATTCCATCGGAAATTTTTGGATTTAAGCAAATAGTCCTTTTTGATAAATTATTTGAATATTTAAAAACTAAAACAGAGTTTACACCCGCAATTCCGTTAAATTTACTAATTAAAAGAATTAAAGAATATCATTTAGAAAAGTCAAAAATTGAAGAAATAGAATATACCACCGAAGATAACAGTTTTATATATGATGAAATTCTAAAATTGGGTTTAAATTCAATCCAAGAAAAAATAGATACATTTTATATTCCAAATGAAAGAGTGACTAAAGATGATGCAGAATTATTGATGACTTCCTTTGAAGATATTGCTAAAGATATGTTAAATGGTGGAATGAGCGGAAGTTTATTTGATTACTTAAAATTCAGAAAAAATACTCTAACATCTGAACAATTTTACAAAAATTACCATACAGTTATGAATAATCTATTAAAGAATTTAAAGATCAAGCTTGTTGAATTAATTGAATAGATAATTTATACTTTCCGTTAAAAATTTAATTCTATTTTATTTATCAAAGAAAAGTTGAAATAATTTATATTTTATTCAAATTCTAAACTTTTCTATATACGATAAAATTTTTATTTTTATAAAAAGGATATGTCGTCCTAATAGTTAAATGTGTTTTAAGTCAATGTTTTTTTTTCACAAATTCATTTAATTACAAAAAAAATAATAATACAATGAAAAAACTATGTAAATTCTGTAAATCTGATTTAGGTAAACCATTTTTAGATTTAAAGAATCAACCACTTTGTAATAATTTTGTTAACATTGAAAATTCACAATTAAAAGATGAATTATATCCATTAGAAGTATTTTTTTGCTCAAATTGCAAATTGGTTCAATTAGCACATGAAATTAATCCAGAGAAAATATTTAATAACTATTCATATCTTTCATCATATTCTCAAACTTGGATAGAACATGCAAAAAAGTTTTCTCAAAAAGTCATAGAAAAATTTAATTTAAATAATAATTCGTTTGTTGTTGAAATTGCAAGTAATGATGGATATTTACTAACAAACTTTGTTCAGAAAAATATCCCATGTATTGGTATTGAACCTGCAAAAAATATAGCGGAAATTTCAGAAAGTAAGGGAATTAAAACGATAGATGATTTTTTCACACTTTTTCTTTCACAAGAAATTGTTAGAAATTTTGGTAAAGCTGACCTAATAATTTCAAATAATGTATACGCACACGCTCCAAATATTAAAGATTTTACTTATGGAGTAAAAAATTTATTAAAAGAAAATGGTATCTGGACAATAGAAGTTCCTTACTTAAAAAGTCTAATTGAAAACAATCAATTTGATACGATATACCATGAACATTATTTCTATTTTAGTGTTATTTCATTAAATTCTATTATGAACTCGAATGAATTAAAAATATATGATATTGAAAAGTTAGAATCACATGGTGGATCTTTAAGGCTTTATATTACTCATAAAAACAATAATTCAATTGCAGAAAATCACATTGTTTTTAAGTTTATTCAAGATGAAAAAAATGAAGGATTCGAAAGAATTAATACTTACACAGATTTTAATTATAAGGTTAATTTTGTTAGAACAAAATTAACCGATCTTCTCCACTCTCTTAAAAAAGACGGAAAAACTATATCTGGTTATGGAGCTCCAGGTAAAGGTAATACACTATTGAATTTTTGTAATATTGATTCAACACTTATAAACTTTACTGTAGATAAAAATCCTCTGAAACAAAATACTCTTCTTCCAGGATCAAGAATACCCGTGTATCCTCTAGAAAAATTAAAAGAGAAAAAACCAGATTACGTTATTATTTTGCCATGGAATTTAAAGCGTGAAATAATGGAAGAAATAAGTTTTATTAAATCATGGGGAGGAAAATTTATTATTCCCATACCTAACCCTCAAATAATATGAGACACCTATGAAAGTTGTAATTTTAGTTGGGGGTTTCGGAACTCGAATTTTTGAAGAAAGTGTAAATAAACCAAAACCAATGGTAGAAATAGGTGAAAAACCTATAATTTGGCATATTATGAAATACTATTCGACCTTTGGGTTTAATGAATTCATTTTATGCTTAGGTTATAAAAAAGACTTTATTATAAATTATTTTGATAGTGACAAAGAATATAAAACTATTCATAGAGATCTTTCAATTAATCAATCATATTTTTCATATTGCAACATTAATGAAAATTGGGATATTATATTAGTTGATACAGGTTTTGACACCATGACTGGTGGCAGATTAAAACATATAAAACCATTGTTAAATAATGAAACATTTTTATTAACGTACGGAGATACACTAAGTAATATTGACATTTCAAAATTACTAAAATTCCATAAAGATCATAAAGTATTAGCAACCTTAACAACTGTTCATCCTGTATCTAATTATGGGGTTCTATCATTTGATGAAAATCAAATTCTAGTTTCAAGTTTCATTGAAAAACCCTTAGAAACTTCAAAATGGATTAATGCTGGATTTTATGTTATTGAACCTGAAGTAATAAATTTTATTGATGATGATAAAACTTCATTTGAAAAAGAACCAATCAAGAAAATTGTAGAACTGAAAAAATTAGCTGCATTTAAGCACACAGGTTTTTGGATCTCAATTGAAACTTTAAAAGATAAAATTACTATGAATAACCTATGGGAATCAAGTACTGCACCATGGAAAATTTGGGATAAAAATTAACACTATGAAAATATTAATAACAGGAAATATGGGTTACGTTGGTTCAAGGCTTATTAAATACCTTCGAATTAAGTATCCAGAATCAAAATTAATCGGCTATGATATTGGTTATTTTAAAGATTCATTAACAAATACAAAAGAATTACCTGAATTGTTACTCAACGTTCAATATAATAGAGATTTAAGAAATTTTGATTATAATCTTTTAGACGGTATTGATCATATAATTCATTTAGCAGCTATTTCAAATGACCCAATTAGTAATACTTTTGAAAAAGTAACATATGATGTTAATTATCATTCAAGTGTTAAATTAGCTCAAATGGCATTAAAATATAATGTAAAATCGTTTGTTTTTGCTTCAAGTTGTAGTGTATATGGGAATGGAACTCTTTCAGCGCGAACTGAATTGAATGACCTAAATCCTTTAACTGCCTATTCCAAATCAAAAATTCTAACTGAAAATGAAATTAAGGATTTAGCAAAGAAAAACTTTAGTGTTTCTATTTTAAGATTTGCTACAGCTTGCGGAATGAGTGATAGATTAAGACTTGATTTAGTCCTTAATGATTTTGTAGCTTCTGCAATTACTAATAAAAAAATACAAATTTTAAGTGA
>JBGSKB010000700.1:0-1846 GCA_041741395.1 Melioribacteraceae bacterium | reverse complement strand
AAAATTCCAAATTGGTTTTTGCGTGAACGCGGATGTTTAAGTGGAGATTTAAAAATTTCTGATAATTATTTAATAATTCCAAAATTAGAAAAAAAAGTTAAGCTTCAAAAAATTGATAAAAATAATTTTAGAATCGGCGATTTCAATTTTAGAATCAACAAACCTTTTATTGATCTTCATGAATTTTTGATAAATCCAATTTACTGGCTTGGCAATGAAGAATTTGTAAACTTTACGGATGACACAATTCTGCAATGGTACCGGCAAAATATTGAAGAAGAAAGCATACAATTTCTTTTCAATAATAAAAGACAACTTAATTTTTCACAACATTTTAAACAACTATTAAAAATTTATGAAGTTGAAGAAAAATCTTTATTTGGGCTTCATCTGGCATTGATTTTAATTCAATCGGAAAGTTTCGAAATTGGAAATTTAGGAATCGAATATTTAAACTTACTTTCTCAAGATGAACATCAAGAAATATTTAAAATTGTTTCTTACTTTTTGGATAAACCAATTCTTGCAAAAAATCTGGAAGTTAGAAAAAAACTTTTCTTACTTGCAATTAAACATACTAAACAAACAAATATTAAAAAGATTTTTGAAATTTATTTAAAGGATGGATATTCATTATTTGATGAAAACATAATTGAAAATATTGTAAGTAATAAGAAAATTTTAGAATCGTTAGATATTTTGGATGAAATTTTAAACGAATATGTTCAGCTAAAGTTTAAAATTGAAAATTTGGAGGAAACAATAATTTCAACTTTGCTTGATTTACTTTCTCAAGCCGGAATTAAACATCCAACAAGATATGAGGAAATGCGAAGAAAACTTGTAAAAATTCAATTGATTGAAGATTGGCCGGAGCTTTCAAAATTAGCTCAAGATTACAGAACAAAAATGAGAAAAGGATTTAGAAAATGGCTTGGTGTAAATGAAACTGTAGCAGTTGATATTGAAAATAATGAAGAATATGGATGGGATGATGTTTTAATTTTTGAGGAAGATTTAAATGATTCAGAAAAAATATTATTGAGCAAAGTTATATCTTCAACACAAATTATCAAAGAAGCTGTTTTTCTTTTTTCAAAAGGTATTTTAATTGGATTAAATAATATTTTACCGCGAGGCATTTGGATTAGTAAAATTAGGGATGAGGAACAACTAACACTTTATAGAATTTCAATTCAAACTCGTCACCAAGGTTCGTTTGATATTATTTTCCATCAAAATAAAAATAGAAATATTATGGAAATTAAATCAGAAGTTAACTGGTTAATTCTTGCCGGTTCAAGATTTTTTGTAACAGAATTAGTTGAAGATTTTGGCGGTTATTGGGATGATTATAAAATTTGGACTCAAAAATATCAGCCCGGACTTAATGTTGAGAGTTTATTTTCGCGCGATGTTAAAAAGGATGAACAAATTGCAATGGAAAAATATTTTTATATTTGGCCATTTTTTATTTGGAATGCAACTGCCGCATATATAAATTTTTGGCGTTTAACTTCCGGAAGAATGCAATTAACAAATCCAACTCCGGATAAATTAATAATTCCTTCGCATGATTATCAGCTTGGAACAAGATTTACATCTTTATCAGACCGTTCTGAATTTACCGATTTTTCAAATCTGTTATTTAATTTTCATGATAAATTTATTAAGCCAATCGAATCAAAATATTCTTGGGTAAAAAGAGATTCCTCATGGAAATATATTTTCCCCGGACTCATAAATGCAGAAGGTGAATATGAAGGTGTTGAAATTTTAAGTTTGTTTTTATTGGAATTGAAAAATGATGCGAAAAAAAATCATGAAATAATTTTTCAATTAGAAA
>JBGSKB010000699.1:0-2517 GCA_041741395.1 Melioribacteraceae bacterium | reverse complement strand
AGAATTTAAAAAATATTTAATAGAAATTATAAATGAAGAAAAGGATTATGAATAATGATTTTAGATAAATTCAAATTAGATGGAAAAGTTGCATTAGTAACCGGTTCTAATCAAGGAATTGGACAAATGTACGCAAAAGCTTTAGCAGAAGCTGGCGCTGATATTATTGGTGTTTCTTATACGGATGATTTTGCTGAGACAGAAAAATTGATAAAAGAAACCGGAAAAAATTTTAAATATTATGTAAGTGATTTTTCCAAAAGAGAATCAATTTACGAGTTTATTAAAAATGTAAAATCTGATTATGATAAAATTGATATTCTTGTGAACAATGCCGGTACAATTATGAGGAAACCAATTTCAGAACATCCTGATGAATATTGGGATAGAGTAATTGAAATTAATCTTACTGCACAATTTATACTCACAAGAGAAATTGGGAAAGATATGGCAGGACGAGGATATGGGAAAATAGTTTTTATAGCATCATTATTATCATTTCAAGGTGGAATTACAGTTCCGGGTTATGCAGCATCAAAAGGCGGAATAAAGCAAATCACAATGTCGTTTGCAAATGAATGGGCATCAAAAGGTGTAACAGTTAATGCAATTGCACCTGGGTATATTGCAACTGAAAATACTAAAGCATTAAGAGAAGATGTAGTAAGAAATAAATCAATACTTGATCGAATACCACAAGGAAGATGGGGAACCCCGGAAGATTTAATGGGAACAATAGTTTTTTTAAGTTCAGATGCATCAAAATATTTGAATGGAAGTGTTGTAACTGTTGACGGCGGATGGATGGGAAGATGAAAAGTCTTGAGTTAATTATTAGAGACTTTTAAAACCACTCCTTTTATAAAAACATGACAAATATAATTTTAAATCTTGTCTATCGGCAGATTGGTTTATCTCAAAATCTCATTTTGCATATACTGAAACAAATTCAGCATGAAATTAAATTTAATTTTTGAGAAGAAGCTAATTTCTTATTCTAATTAAATTTAATGATTTAAAATTTTTCCAAATATTAAATCTTCTTTCTAATAAAGTTATATACATCAAATAATTTGAACAATTATTTGATGAGAAAATCGAAATAAAATTTTTTTGCATAACTTAAACTATTATATTTCTTTTGCGTTAAAGTTTTCGTGTAAGTAAGCATATTCATAACATTTATAACACAAACAAATGTTGCAAAAATATGGTTGAATTAATTTGATAAATATAAGTTACTTATTGGATTATTTCACTTTTAAGTTTTTTCCATTCAACGAAAAATTTTTACTTCAGATAAATCAAACTAACTAAAATTTTCTATACAAAATAAATTTGTTGGTGTTAGTAGAAATACTTTTATTTAAATCAATACAATCTTGATATGGTGCATTAATAAAAACATTATTTCATAATTAAATTTTAGATGATTTTGTAAAAGAAAAAAACTCCATAATTTGTAAAATTTTTGAAAAATGTTTCAGAAAAAGCTTTACTAGTTAAAATGTCAAATTATAAATTCAAAGACTTTACATCTTTGTAGAATAACTAAATATTTAATTTGTGCAATTTGCCCTTCCTACAAAGGTGGGCTTTTATTTTAACATAAATAAGTATGATTATATATGAAAGCGATATTGTTAATTGAATGAAAGATTTAATTTGATTTCTTTACACATAATTTTATTGAATCAAAATTAAAGTTAGTTCACATATTGTAAAGTATTTTGAAGGTAGTTTAGAATTCCTCACTTCTGACTTATAATTTATTATTTTTGGTTGATAGAGGATTATATGAGTAACTTTTAGTGAAATATTAATAAATTAGTAATACTATTCTAACGAGATTAAGATGATTCTAAAACAAAAAAAAGTGTATAGTAAAATACCTTTGATTTTTTTTATTCTCTTTGTAGTCTTTTTTATTTCAGGTTGTTATTCAATGATGAATGAAAATGTAGTTCGAACAATGGAAGAAAATTTTGTGGATCCTCCAGATTCAGTGCGTCCAGGAGTATATTGGTATTTTATGGATGGAAATATTTCAAAGAAAGAGATAACTGCAGATCTTGAATCAATGAAAGAAGTTGGAATTGGGAGCGTTATATTTTTAGAAGTAAATGTTGGTGTTCCAAGAGGAACAATAAACTTACTCAGTGAAGAATGGCAAGATTCTTTTGTTCACGCTGTTCATGAATGTGAAAGATTAGGAATTATCTTCACACTTGGTATTGGGCCTGGATGGAGTGGAAGCGGTGGTCCATGGATAAAACCAGAACAATCGATGCGACATTTGGTTTATAGTTCTGCAAAAGCATCTGGTGGGTCGATGCAAAAAATAAAACTTACAATACCAAATCGTAGAATTCCATTTTTTGGCGAAGGTGTTTTTACTGAAGAGTTAAGAAAACAAAGTGACGATTATTATGAAGATGTTGCAATACTTGCATTCCCAACTTTGGATTTTAAAAATACAATTGAAGACATTGATGAAAAAGCTTTATACTACCGAGC
>JBGSKB010000698.1:0-2264 GCA_041741395.1 Melioribacteraceae bacterium | reverse complement strand
TGGAATTATTCTGGCGATGAATCATTTAGTATAATTCCAAATAACGATATTACTGATTGGGTTCTTGTTTCACTTAAGCAAAATTTGGAAGATGAAACATTTATTTCCAGACGTGCGTGTTTATTAAAAAAAGATGGAACTATTGTAGATATAGATGGAGAAAGCTTTTTACGTTTTAATGTAAGTCCGGGAGATTATTATGTGGTTATTCAGCATAGAAATCATCTTTCCATTGTTAGCCCTTCCCCAATACATTTTTGAAAAATATTGGATTAATAATTTTTTTTTGTAAATTATCCCAATATTCTTTCATAATATATTTCTAAGATTTAAAAAACTTTAATTTAGAGTATATGAAAAAAATAATATTATTTATATTTTTTTTTCAATCTTTCATTTTACCTCAATCAGTTATAATAAATGAAATAATGTCTTCAAATACTGAAGTGATTCAGGATGAGGACGGAGACTATTCTGATTGGATTGAAATATATAATCCTTCAGATTCAACTATTAATCTTCAAAACTTTTTTTTATCAGATGATTCAACAAATTTAATTAAATGGAATTTCCCAAACGTTAAAATTGAACCTGGTGAATTTTTAATTGTTTTTGCATCTGGTAAAAATAAATTTACACCCGAACTTCATACTAATTTTAAAATTGACGCTGATGGTGAAATTATTTTACTCGCTGACCTTAATGGATATCTTATTGATAGAGTTGAACCAACTCGAATACCAACAAATAATTCGTTAGGCAGAAATCCAAATAACTTTTCCCAATGGCTCTTTTTTAATATCCCAACACCGTCGTTTGCTAATTCAACTCAAGGATTTTTCGCAGTTTCTAATCCTCCTGAATTATCAATTGAAGCTGGATTTTATAATAACAGTATTTCTGTTGAGATATTTCAACCTTCGGATTCATCTGAAGTTTTTTATACAATTGACGGGTCCGAACCAACAAAAAATTCAACAAAATATTCAACTCAAATATCTATTAATTCTACCACTGTAATCAGAGCAAGGAATTTTACTAATAACTTTTTACCAAGTAATATAATTACACAGACCTATTTTATTAACGAAAATAGTTCTCTTCCTTTTGTTTCAATATCTACTGATTCAAAAAATTTCTGGGATGACGAAATTGGTATTTATACTGTTGGTAGCAATGGCATAGCAGGAGATTGTGATAGCCTTTTAGCAAATTATAATCAAGATTGGGAAAGACCTATACATATAGAATTTTTTGAAGAAAATAAGAACCTTTCTTTTAGCATTGATGCAGGAGTTAAAATTCATGGAGGATGTACCAGAAGTTTAGCTCAAAAATCATTAACAATTAATGCAAGAAGTCAATATGGCTCAAAAACTATTCCGTATAAAATATTCCCGAATTTACCCTATGATAATTATTCTTCTATATTGCTTAGAAATTCAGGTAATGATAACCATTCCACAATGTTTAGAGATGCATTAATGCAAGGTTTAGTATCTGATTTAGATCTTGAAACTCAGGCATATAGACCAGCAATTGTTTTTTTAAACGGTGAATATTTTGGTTTATTTAATATACGTGAAGTACCCAATAAAGATTACATTTTACAACATCATAATGTTGCAGATAGCAAAATTGATTTTTTAAATCAGAATACTTTAATAATAGAAGGAACTATTGACCATTATGATAATCTTTACAATTTTATTAAGAATAATGATTTAAGTATTATTGAAAATTATAATTATGTTGAATCACAAATGGAGATTGACAATTATATTTTATATATGTTATCTGAAATATATTTTGTTAATCAGGATTGGTATCCGGGAAATATGAAATCTTGGCGTCCTCAGACATTTGATGGAAAATGGAGATGGATTTTATTCGATACGGATTTTGGTTACGGATTATTTGAGAAGGAATCCGTTACAAGAAATATGTTGTATTGGGTTAAATTACCTGACAAATATTCGTCGGTTATATTTAACGGTTTAATTAAAAATAATATTTTTAGAAATAAACTAATAAATACCTTTGCAGATTTATCAAATACTGTATTTCTTCCTTCCACAATTATTTCAAAAATTGACTCTTTTAAAACAAGAATTCAATATGAAATACCTCGTGAAATTCAAAAATGGAAAAATATTGATGATTTTGATAATTGGTTAACAAATGTTGAAGACTTAAAATATTTTGCAAATAACCGTTTACCATATATGTACCAGCATTTTATTGAGGAATTCCAGCTAAAAGAT
>JBGSKB010000697.1:0-17304 GCA_041741395.1 Melioribacteraceae bacterium | reverse complement strand
CTTATCCTTATTCTCATGTAACCTCATTTTGCAATGGAAATAAAGGCGGAGAAATGGAAACTCCGATGATGGCAAATGACGGAGCTCCGGAAAAATTAGCAAATCATATTGGATTAATATTTCATGAAATTGCACACAATTATTTTCCGTTTATGATGGGAACAAATGAAAGAAAATATGCGTGGATGGATGAAGGCTGGGCATCGTTTTTTCCAAGAGAAATTGTTGATAAATTTGTGCCGGAACATGATTACTTAAGTAAAGAAATAATTGGCTACGAAGAAACAGCCGGAAAAGAATCTGAACTTCCGCCAATGGTTGTTTCATATTCATACCTAACAGAATCTTCTAGAACCGGATTTTACGATAGACCATCAGTTGCCTATTATGAATTAAAAGAATTATTAGGAAATGATCTCTTCAAAAAAGCAATGCTGGAATATATAAACAGATGGATTGGCAAACATCCAATTCCAATTGATTTTTTTAATACGATAAACGATGTTGCAAAAGAAGATTTATCATGGTTTTGGAAACCGTGGTTTTATGAATTTGGTTATACCGATTTAGCAATTGATAATGTTGAAAATCTTTATGGTAAAATTTCAGCAAAAATTGTAAAAGCTGGAAACATTCCAACAAAAGTTAAAGTTGTTTTTGAATTTGAAGATGGAACGAATGAAACTATTGAAAAACTGGCAAGTGTTTGGAAAAACGGAAATAAAGAAATTATTATAAATTTAGAAAGTTCTAAAAAAATTAAAAAAGTTTCTGTTGGCGATAAACATATTCCGGATTGTGCGAAAGAAAATGATGTTTACGTAATTTCTAACTAATAAATAAATTAAAAAGATACGATCTTTTTGAAAGATCACATTTTATTACAAAGATTAGACTTTTATCAAAATTGATGAAAGTCTTTTTTATTTTATAATCATTTAATTTACAAATCGTTATTAAGAACTATTATTTTAATATTTTATATCGGTGAAAATTTTTTATTGAGGTGTTTGGTGATTAGAGTCAAATCCTTTATTTCAACAACATTTATCGGCGGGTTTTTAATTTTTCTTCCACTTGTAATTTTAGCAATTACATTAAATTGGATTTTTGAAGTTGTGTCAGAAAACTTAAATCCTATTTCATCAATATTGGTGCAGACAACAAAAATTCATGAATTTTTAGCTCTTCTAATTTCAATTGTAATTTTTTTAGGAATTTGTTTTTTGCTGGGATTATTTGTGAGAACAAGAATCGGTAAAGTTACTTACAATATTTTTGAAGAAAACATTTTAAAAAAAGTTCCGGGTTACAGAATTATTAAAGAAACAATTGTCCAATTATTTGGCTCACAAAAAAATCTTTTTTCCGGAGTTGCGTTAATAAATCTGTTTGGTAACGAAACACTTACAACAGCATTTATTACAGATGAACATTCAAACGGATGGTTTACGGTTTTTATTCCATCCGGACCTGCGCCAACAGCGGGATTTACATATCATCTTCCTGCAAAATATGTTCATAAAATTGATTATCCTATAGATTTAGCAATGAAAACAATTATTAGTTTAGGTGCTGGATCAAAAAATATTCTTGAATTGTATAAAGTAGAAAATTATAAATAATACCTGAAGAGATTTGTTATGAATATCTCAAAAAAAATTTTTGTAATAATTTTATTTTCAGCAATTATAAATTTTGCGCAAAATAATTCTCAGCAAAATCATGACTCATTAAAAAGTGTTTCCGAATATAAATTAAAACTTAATAACAATACTGAATTTGTCTCACCGCTTTTTTCATTTAAAATACCAATTTATGAAGATCCATATTCCCAATTAATTTTACCAAATTTTGATGAACCAATTCCACTAAATGAAGCAATTTCTATGATGCAATTAAGAAATGAAATAAATCAGAGTTTGAAAATTTTCCACCAAGGAACAATAAAAAATGATTTGGGAGTTGTTGGAGAAATTTTAGGTTACACAAACGCCGCCGCAGCTTTGGGTTTAGCAGCTTATCATGTTTATAAATACAAAGAGCATTACGGAATTAAGAAAAAGTAAAACAAAACTTCTTATCCTTAAAACAATGTCATTTATTTCTGTCCATTATTTCAAACACAAATTATTTTAAATTAGACAGACTCAACTTTTCAACCTCACTTTTTATCAAATTAATGTATTTTTTTTGGCATCCAAATTGAAATTTTAGAAATGGAAAATTTTAGATAAGGTGATTTATGAAAACCGTAAAAAAATTAATTGTTGGATTTGTATTTATTTTCGGATTTACAAATTGTTCGACAACCAATTATTCACTTTTTCCGGATGAAGAATCAAAATTGGAAATGGGCAGACAAATAATTGAAAAAGAAGACAGCACAGCATTTTCATCTTTAATTTTTGAGGAAAGTTCACAAAGAGAATATATTTTAGATTTATTTGTTTACAATAAAAGCGGTGAAAAAATATTGGTGGATCCCAAAGAAGCATATTTCAAGGTTTACAACGAAGATAGAGAACAAATAAATAAAGAAAAATATTTTGCTTTAGATCCAGAAAAACAAATCAGTAAATTAAATGAAGATATTGAAGACAGAGAAACTGATCACAATGTTGTAACCGGACTTAATATTGCATTTTCTCTTTTAAGTACAATTGTTGATTTAGCCAATGATGAAGATAATGATGTTGAAGAAGTTGCTGAAAACGTTGCAATTTTAGTTGATAACCAAGTAAACGAAGAAATATCTTACAGCGAAGATAAAAAGTATTTTGAAAATAATAAAGATTTCTGGGAAAATGATGTTTTAAGAATTACTGAACTTGATTCGGAAGAATCGGTTCAAGGAATTTTACTTGTTCCTATTTTCTCTTATGCAAAATATGTGAAATTGTTTATTCCGTTAGGAAACACAGTTCATATTTATAAGTTCAAGCAAGAAGTAAAATAAATAAGAATCAGTTCTCAATTTCAAATCGCATTTAAAATACCGAATTTTACAAAGTTGGTATTTTCATAAAAATTTAAAAACATTTTACAATAAATTACCGTCTAATTCGTTTACATAAATAGAAAAACGAAAAACATATGCTGGAAAATGAACTTTTAGAAAAATGTTTGAATGGCGAAGAAACGGCTTTTAAACAGTTGATAAATATTTACCGCATTCAATTGTTTGGATATTTATGGCGTTTCAGCAGTTCCAGATTTGAAGCCGAGGAAATGTTTCAGGAAACATTAATAAAAGTTTGGAAAGGTTTAAAAAAGTATAATAATCAGCAAAAATTTTCTTCTTGGTTATTTACAATTGCTCACAATGTAGCAATCGATTTTTTACGAAAAAGAAAATCTGAAAACAACATATTTGCTTTAGATGAAAATAATGATTTGGAAAGTTTCAAAAGACCGGACGAAGATTATATTAAAAAAGAAAGAATTGAAATCATAAATCGTTCAATTGAAAGTTTATCGGAAAAGCAAAAATCTGTTTTCTTGCTTCGGCAGCACGGTGAATTAACATTTAATGAAATTGCAAAAACAATAAATGAGCCGTTAAATACAGTTATAAGTCATATGCATTACGCAGTAAAAAAAATTAAAAAACAATTGGCATTAGATGATGAACCCAAAAGAAGATCAGCTATTTAAAGATTTCGAAAAAGAAGTTTGGTTATATCTTGATAATCAACTTGACGAAGAAAGACAAAAATTTTGGGATAAATCCATTGAAAAAAATCATTATCTCAAAAATTATTTGGAAGAATATTTATCAATTTCAAATGAGTATAAATTTTCAAATCATATTGATTTGGATGATTATAAATTCGACAAAATGATTGAAAAAGCGACAGAGAAAAATTCGTTATTTCTGAAAATCAAACAATTTTTTACTGAAATATTTTCTAATGAATCTGAATTTAATTTTGGAAAAATTGCTTTTGCAAGTTTCTTAATAATTGCTGCTGTACTTGTATCACTAATTTCAAACCGACCAAATCCGGTAAACAATTTTAGTAAAACAATCAACAGTGAATTATTGGAATGGAATCCTACATATTTTGAAAATAAAATTAATAAAGTTGAAAATTTATTAAAATTGGCCAAAGATGAAGATTATAAAAAGTATTCAAAATATGGATTGTCTTCTCAGAATGTTGATAAAAATATAAATCTGATTGGGAACAATATTAACGAACTTAAAAAAGAAATTAATAGTAAAGAATTATAAACATGAGGTACAAAATGAAAAAAATAATATTTATCGGAATAATTTTAATATCAATTAATTTATTTGCTCAAGAAAAAACGGCAGTTCCACCTCCACCGGCTCCTCCAGCATATGATTTTGATTTCGATTTTCAAAACTTTATGACATTAAGTGAAGAAGAAGAAAAAGAATTGCTTAAAAACGTGAGGGAAGAACTCAAAAAAGAATTAAAACAGATTAAAGTTGTAAATAAAAACCGTTATTATGATTTGTTGAGAGAATCTCAATTTAAAAATATGGATTTCCCATTTATAAATAAGCAAGATAAAGAAGCAAGAGAAAGGGAAAAGAAAATTTTTGAATTGGAAGTTAAAACTGAATCTTTAGCTTCAAAATATGATGCAGCAAATAAAACCGAAAAAGAAAAAATTAAGAACGAATTAAAACAGCAAGTGACCGAATTATTCAACCAGAAAGAGGAAGAAAGAAAACAAGAAGTTGCACAACTTGAACAGGAATTAAAAGAATTAAAACAGTCGCTTCAAGTGAGAATGCAGAATAAAAAAGAAATTATTGAAAAAAGAATTCTGGAACTCTTAAAAGAAGATAAATATTTAGAATGGGAATAAAATAAGAATAAATTTCAGCTATTATATATTGTAGTGACAACTCGTGAGTTGTCACTACATATTATAAAATTTGCATGGAAATTTTTTCTATCGGATTTTCAATTTTATAAAAATCTAACAATTTAAACATAACTGCTTCTACAACAGAATCGGGACAAGAAGCACCACTTGTAAGAATTATTTTTGTCAAATCTTTTTGAGGTAAATAATTTTCAGCATTAATTTCTAATTTTAAATTTGTATCAAAGTGCTGAATTTTAAATTCCGAAATTAATTTTGTTTGATCTGAAATAAAATATGTTTTAAATTTTTCTTCAAGCAATTCAACTATGTGCGAAGTATTTGAACTATTGTATCCGCCAACAACAATTGCCAAATCAACATTTTCTTTTAAAAGTTCAATTGTTGCTTGCTGATTATCATTTGTCGCATAGCATAAAGTATCTCTAGTATCAGCAAAATGTTCGTCAATATTTTGCGAGCCAAATTTTTTAATCATTGTTTCTTTTAGGCAATCAGCAATTTCTTGCGTTTCTGAAGCCAACATTGTTGTTTGATTTACTACTCCAATTTTTAATAAATCTTTTTCAACATCAAATCCTTGAGAAAATTTTCCATCAAAATATTTATAGAATTCATTCTTATCAATTTCACCTAAAATTATTTTTGATAAAAAAATAGTTTCTTCAAAATTCCTTACAATTGCGCTTGGTGTTGTTGCTTTTGCGTGTGAAAATGTTGCTTTCGTTTCTTCGTGCTTTGCTTTTCCGTGAATAATTACGGTATAATTTTCCTTTCCAAGCAAATTTGATTTTTTCCAAACTTTTTCAACAAACGGGCAAGTTGTGTTGTATTTAAGAGTATCAATATTTCTTTCTCTTAAAATTTTTTCTGTTTCCAAAGTTGATCCAAAAGCCGGAATTATTACAATATCGTTTGAAGAAATTTCGCCCCAATCAATAATTTGATTTCCATAAGTATCAAAAATAAATTCTATTCCGTTTGCTTGTAAATCGGCATTTACTCCTTGATTGTGAATCATTTCACTTAATAAAAAAATTCTTTTACCGGGATTTTCTTCAATAGTTTTATATGCTATTTCAATTGCGTTTTCAACTCCGTAGCAAAATCCAAAATGACGGGCTAAATAAATTTGAATTTTTCCAAAGTTTAAAATTGTTGGACTAAAATCTTTTTTATAATGATCTCTATTTTTTCTAAGTTCTTTAATTTGCTGAATTATTGAACTTTTATAATAAATCGGAATTTCAAAATTTTTCATTTACTTTTTTATTTCGGTATTTATTTCAAACGAAACTTTTACCTTTTCCCATTCAATATTTACTTCTGCAAGGTAAGGAGCTTTGTAATTGAAATTAAACAGCAATCGTTCAGTAAAACCATTTTGCTTTGGTGCAACTTTAAATCGGAAAAAATCCTCATTTTTGTTATACTTAAATGCTCCCCATTGTTCATAGACTTTATTTAAAATAATTGTCCATTCTTTTTCATTTGGAATTGTAAACAATGAATAAATTCCGGCAGGAATTTTTTTGTTTTTGATTATTACATCATTTGCAAATTCTATTGTTGTTGCTTCATCAGCACCGGTTCTCCAAACTTTATTGAATGGAACCAAGGTTCCCCAAATTTTACGATTTTTTACACCCGGCGAACCGTATTTTATTTCAACATTTGTATAACCGATCGTTTGTCCCACATAACATTTAGGGCTTAATCTTGGCGGATTGTTCTGTGCAATTATTGTAAAACTTAGTACAAAAAAGAATAGTAATATTTTATTTAAGTAATTCATTATTGTTCCAGTTAAATTAAAAAATAATTATTAGGGATATAATTTATGATAAAATTTTATTTATTTTTTTCTTCATTCCTTCTTTTCCTTGCAAACCTCCCGTATGTAAAGCAATAACCGTAGAATTCTCTGGAATTTCATTTTGTTCAATTAGCGATTTTACTGCATACAACATTTTTGCAGTATAAATTGGCTCAATTTTAATCTGATTTATTTTTTCAAACTCGCGCATAAACATGAATAAAGGTCTATCGATTTTTGCAAAGCCGCCAAAGTGATAATCTAATTTTAATTCCCAATTATCAAAATGTTTTCCGGTATAATTATAAACAAATTTTTCAATTTCATTATTTAGAAAACCAGCACCTTTTAATGCCGGAATTCCTAGAACTTTTTTATTTCCATTTAATCCACAAATTAAACCGGATAAAGTTCCACCGGTTCCGCAAGCCGAAACAATATAATCAAAATCAATATTAATATTATTTATGATTTCTGTACAGCCTTTAATTGCTAAATTATTTGTCCCGCCTTCCGGAACTAAATAAAAATCACCAAAATTATTTTTTAGATTTTGAATGAAATCAATTTCTCGTTTTTTTCTATATTCCGTTCTATTTATATATTCAATCTGCATTCCATTTTCTTTTGCATAAGAAAGTGTTGAATTTAAAGGTAAAGTTTCTTCGCCTCTGATAATTCCGATTGTATCAAATCCAAAAATATTCCCGGCACTTGCAAATGCATGAATATGATTTGAATAAGCCCCGCCGAACGAAAGTAAAGTTTTGTATCCATTTTCTTTCGCATAAATTAAATTGTATTTTAATTTTCGCCACTTATTTCCAGATATTGATGGATGAGTTAAATCTTCCCGTTTTAGATAAACATTAACATTTTTTTGAATATTGGGCAATTCAATTTTTTGTAAAATTGTTGCTTCTTCAGAAATATGCTTTTTGATGATTTCGTAAATATCATTTTCTTTCATAAAAAACTTTACCGCCGATTATGGTGTAAACTACTTCCGTATTTAAAATTTCATCATCAGAAACTTTTAAAAGATCTTGCGATAAAATTGTAATATCAGCAAGTTTCCCAATTTCTAAACTTCCTTTAATTTTTTCTTCAAATGCTGCGTAAGCTCCGTTAATTGTGTAGGATTTCAAAGCTTCAATTCTACTCATTTTTTGATTTTCATAAAACAAAGTTCCATCATTTGTTTTTCTGGTTACTAAAGCATAATAATTTTTAATTGCGTTTAAATTTTCAACCGGAGAATCTGTTCCGTTGCAAATTACTGCTCCGGAATTTATTAAAGATTTCCAAACATAAGCTCCGGATTCTGCACGAACTTTTCCCAATCTTTTTTCAACAAATGGCGCATCGGAAGCGCAATGAATTCCTTGCATCGCAGCAATTACACCAAGTTTATTAAATCTTGAAATATCATTTGGATTTAAATGCTGGGCATGTTCAATTCTCCATCTAAAATTTTTATTTGTATAATTCTTAAAAATGTTTTCGTAAACATCTAAAGTAACTCGATTTGCTTTATCGCCAATTGCGTGAGTACAAATTTGAAAATCATTTTCTGCTGCAATTTTACAGATTGAATTAATTTCATTTAAATCTGTTGTGTTCATTCCGAATTGTTTCGGTATATCCGAATAAGGTTCAAGCAGCCAAGCACCGCGCGAACCCAAAGCTCCATCCATATAAAGTTTTATTGAGCGGACAGTTAAATGATTATTTCCGTAACCAATTGTAAAATATTTTCTTAAAGAATCTTTTAAAGCAAAATAATTTTCGCCAAGCATTACATATAAACGAATATCAATTTCATTTTTATCCACCATATTTTTTACGATGTTTAAATCTTCAAAAGATTCTCCGGCATCATGAAAAGTTGTAATTCCATTTTTCAAACATTCATTGTTTGCCAACTTTATCGCTTTCTTAATTTCATTATTTAATTCTTGCTTAGATTTTTTAGCCAAATTTTCATTGTATTTTTTTGTAATTAATTTTTCAGCTTCCTCTAAAAATATTCCGGTCGGAAAACCACTTTTATCTTTTATGATTTTTCCCCCAGATGGATTTTGAGTTGGATTTGTAACATTAGAAATTTCCATTGCTTTAGCATTTGCAAAAAGTGCGTGTCCGCTTGCGTGAGAAAACAAAACTGGATTATTTGGAATTGCTTCACTTAATTTTTTATGAATTGGAAATCCTTCAACAATTTCCTCCGGAGCTTGATTCCATTTTTCTTGATGCCAGCCTCTGCCGATTATCCACTCGCCATTTTTTGCTTTTTCAGCGGCTTGCGAAGCTATTGAAATTATTTCATCCCAATTTTTAGCAGTTGATAAATCCAAATTCATTAATGCTTCTCCGGTGGAAATTAAATGTGCGTGACTATCTATAAATCCGGGAATTGCAGCTTTACCATTTAAATTAATTACTTTTGTCGAATCACCGATAAATTTTTTAATTTCCTCATTTTTCCCAATTGCAAAAATTGTATCGCCGGAAATTGCAATTGCTTCAGTAATTGTATTTGCGGAATCAACAGTAATTATATTTCCGTTTAATAAAACCAAATCGGCTATTTTATTTTTGTTTGTGCAGCCTGTCATTTGAAATATGATAATTGTTAAAAAAAAATATTTTGTAACTATAAACATATTTTTCTCAAATTTTATTTTTACAAATTTTGATTTGTAAGATAATCAAAACAAATAATATGCTAAATACAAATACTCTTCATAACTTTAAAGAGTTAAAACGGAGAATTTGTGGAATACCAAAGAATAAGCTGCAATTTATTTGACCGCTTAGAAAATCTTGCATTATCTAAATCAAAAGTTAAAATAAAATATCTAACCGAAAACCAATCTAAAGAAGAAGTTGAAGGAAATATTCAAAATATTTTTTCCGAAAATAAGGCTGAATTTTTATCAGTGAATAAAGTGAAAATTAGATTAGATAAAATCCAATCCATAGTTAATATTTAGACGAGATAATGATGGATGAAAACATTAAAAATTTCTTTTACCCAAATTCAGTTTGCATTGTTGGAGCTTCCTCAAAAGAAAAAAGTATTGGTTATGAAATTTTAAGATCGATAAAAGAATTTAAATATACCGGCAAATTATTTCCGGTAAACCCAAAATCTGAAAACATTTTAGGTTATAATTGTTTTAAAACAATTATAGAAATTTCTGAAAATATTGATTTAGCAATTATTGTTGTTCCCAAACAATTTGTGGAAAATTCAATTGATGAATTGATTCAGAAAAATGTCAAATCAATAATTTTAATTACTGCGGGATTTAGAGAAACCGGCGAAGAAGGGAAGATTCAAGAAGAAAATATTCTAAAAAAAGCTAGAGAAAATAACATACGTTTGGTTGGACCAAACTGCATGGGCTTAATTAACACTTTAGAAAATATTAAACTAAATGCAACATTTGTCGCAGAAAAACCTCAAGCAGGAAGTATTGCTTTTCTTTCACAAAGCGGCGCGCTTGGTGCGGCAGTTTTAAATTCTTTGCGTGAAACAAATATTAAATTTGCTCATTTTATAAGTGTTGGAAATAAAGCAGATATTTCTGAAAATGATATTCTTCAATTCTGGCTTGAAGATGAAAATATAAAAGTTATTTCAATGTATTTGGAAAGTTTTGAAAGCGGGTTAGAGTTTTTGAAAATTTTTAATCATTCAGAAATTAAAAAACCAATTATAATTTTAAAAGCCGGAAAAACTAAAGCCGGAATGAAAGCTGCTTCTTCTCACACGGGAGCTTTAAGCAGCAATGATAAAATTGTAGATTCACTTTTAAATCAATTTGGAATTATTAGAGCAAATGATTTAAATGAATTATTCAACACGGCAAAAGGTTTTGAAAATTTTCCAATCCCGAAAGGAAAAAATATTGCAATAATTACAAATGCCGGCGGACCAGCAATTTTAGTTGTTGATAAAATTGAAGAAAGAAATTTAAATCTTGCACAAATTTCTGAAAGCACAAAAAGTAAATTGCGAGAAATTGTTCTTCCAGATGGAAGCGTAAATAACCCAATAGATTTGCTGCCCGGCGGAACATTTGAAGTTTACAAAAAAGTAAACGAAATAATTTTGCAAGACAAAAATGTTGATGCAGTAATTTCGATTTTTGTAGAACCTGTAATGGTAAAAGCTTTTGAAGTAATTGAATCAGTAAATTCAATTCAGTCTAAAAAACCGATTTACCAAGTTTGCATGCCGCTTCCGGAATTTTGGGAAAAGTATAAAAATGAATCACAAAAGAAATTACCAATATTTAAAAATTCCGAAGATCCGGCAGAAATAATCTCAAATATTTTATTGTTCGAAGAAAAGAAAAATCAAAAATATAATTTTGAAAACTCCAAAATCCTTAATGCTAAAAAAAATGTTGAAACTCGATTTTTTGATCAACAAGAAGTATTTAAACTTTGTAAAAAATATAATTTTCCTATTATTGAGCAAAAATTATTTAATGAAAATGAAATAGAAAATTCGCAATTAAATTTTCCGGTTGTAGTAAAAGGAATTTCTGAAAATGTTATTCACAAATCTGAATTAAACGCTGTAAAACTTAATATAATTAATAAGCATGAATTATTTTCCGCAATTGCTGAAATAAAATCATCATTCAAAAAAAATAATTTAGAAGTTGAAAAATTTTTAATCCAACCTTTTATTAATACAAAACACGAATTGCTGATTGGCGGTTTTCGAGATAAATCATTTGGACCAATAATTATGTTTGGTTCGGGCGGAAAGTATGTCGAAGTTTTTGAAGACACACAAATAAAATCAGCATATTTAAATGAAAAAGATTTGACTGAAATAATTGAGAAAACGAAAATTGGAAAAATTCTTAAAGGAGTTCGCGGAGAAAAAAGCATTGATTTAGAAAAGTTGAAAAGTTTAATTTTCTCTTCTGCAAAAATGCTGATTGAAAACGAAGAAATTTTAGAGTTTGATTTTAATCCAATTATTGTTGATGATCAAAATAATTTATTTGCTGTAGATGTAAGAATAAAATATGCCGTTTAAGTTTATAAAGAGTTTAATTTTATAAATCATTATTTTTGCATAAAACAAAAAAGATAATTTTATGAAAATAGCATTTGCTTCAAGTGAAATAATTCCTTTTGCAAAAACCGGCGGACTTGGCGAGGTAAGCGGAACATTACCAATCAAATTGGCAAAATTAGGGCATGAAGTAAAAGTTTTTATGCCAAAATATTATCAAGTGAATGAACATGAATATGGACATCATTATGATAGTTTAATTGGAGAAATGAAAATTTCTACCAGCGGATATAAGCACAGCGTTCATGTTTTTTATGGTAAACTTCCTCATTCAAATGTTGATGCGTATTTTGTTCATTATCCAAATTATTTTCATAGAAGCAAAATTTATACGGAAGATTGGGATGAGGACGAAAGATTTATTTTGTTCTCGAAAGCAGTAATCCAAATTATGCAAAAACTTGGTTGGTCTCCCGATATTATTCATGCGAATGATTGGCAAACCGGATTACTGCCGGTTTTCTTAAAAGAAAATTACAGCTGGGATAGTTTATTTCACAAAACTAAAACAGTTTTTACAATTCATAATATTGGTTATCAAGGAAGATTTTCTTTAGAATCTTACAAACGTGCAGAACTTCCAAAACATCTTTATGAAAATAATGGAATTTTGGTTCACGAAAACGATTCAAATTTTTTGAAAGCTGCAATTCTTTATTCGGATGTATTAAATACTGTAAGCGAAACTTATGCAAAAGAGTTACTTACTCCGGAATATGGAGCGGGAATGTTTAATTATCTTTTACAAAGATATGATGATTATTATGGAATAATAAATGGCGTTGATTATGAAGTTTGGAATCCGGAAATAGATAGATATATTCCTTACAAATATTCTTTTAAAGATTTGAGCGGAAAAGTTAAAAACAAAGAATTTTTGTTAAATAAATTGGGAATTCCTTTTAATCCCAAAATCCCTTTACTCGGAATTGTTTCAAGATTAGTTTCTCAAAAAGGTGTCGAAATTTTAGTTGAAGCGTTGCCTGAATTATTAAATCTGGAAGCACAATTTGTCTTGTTAGGAAGCGGTACAAAATTTTATGAAGATATTTTTAGAGAAGCAGTTCAACATTATCCACATAAAATTGGTGCATATTTTGGATACAGCGAAGAAATTGCTCATCAAATTGAAGCTGGTGCAGATATATTTTTAATGCCTTCCCAATATGAACCTTGCGGGTTAAACCAAATTTACTCATTAAAATACGGAACTGTTCCGGTTGTAAGAAAAACCGGCGGACTTGCAGATACCGTTCAAGATTGGAATGAATTTAATGAATATGGACAATCAATTGGTAACGGATTTTCTTTTTATGATTATTCCGCAAAAGCATTAATTCAATCAATAAAAAGAGCAATTAATGATTTTCAAAATAAACCGGTTTGGAATCAAATTCAATTAAATGGAATGATTAAAGATTATTCGTGGGAAACATCCGCAAAAAAATATGTTGAACTTTATAAAAATGCATTAGCAAAATAAATTTGTTTTGAGTTGTTAACTAGTTTATCCGCGTGTAATTTTGTTAAATATAATATTAATTTCAAATCAGGAATGATGAAAATAAGATTTTTATAGAATTTCATTGTTCATCAAAATTCACATAATTTTTCTTAATTTAATCATATCAAAAAAATTACTTAATCATATTTTGGGGTAAAAATGTTTTCTAGGAGAATTATGATTTTTTTTAGTTCTATACTTTTAATTACAGCTTGCAATCAAAATACAAAAATTAAAACAGAAGAAAATCCATTTTTAACTGAATGGAAAACGCCATTTGGTACTCCGCCTTTTGATACAATAAAATCAGAGCAATATTTGCCGGCTTTTAAGGAAGCGTTAAAAATTCATGATGAAGAAATTCAGCAAATTATTAATAATTCTGAAAAGCCGAATTTTGAAAATACAATTATTGCGCTTGATCAATCCGGTGAATTGCTTAAAAAAGTAAATCGAGTTTTTTCTGCAATGAATGAATCAATGAGTGATGAAAAAATTCAAGAAATATCTAAAGAAATCACTCCAATTTTAACAAAACATGATGATGACATAAATCTAAATGAAAAACTTTTTGCAAAAGTTAAAGATGTTTTTGAAAACAAAGATAAATTAAGTTTAAATACCGAGCAGCAAAAACTATTGGAATTATATTATAAGGATTTTGTTCGCGGCGGAGTTAATTTAGATGAAGCAAACAAAGTTGAATTTAGAAAAATAAATGAAGAATTAGCGTTATTAAATTTAAAATTTGGAGAAAATGTTTTAAAGGAAACAAATAAATTTGAATTAGTTATTGAAAAAGAGCAAGATTTAGAAGGACTTCCGGAAAGTGTAATTTCCGCTGCATCAGAAACTGCAAAAGAAAAAGGTAAGTTAGATAAATGGATTTTTACAATCCAAAAACCAAGTATGATACCATTTCTGCAATATTCTAAAAATCGTGAATTAAGAGAAAAAATTTACAAAGCTTATATAATGCAGGGTGATAATAATGATTCTCTCGATAATAAAAATCTCATTTTAAAAATTGCAAAACTAAGATTAAAGCGCGCAAATATTTTGGGATACAATAATCATGCTGAATATGTTCTGGAAGAACAAATGGCAAAAACTCCGCAAAATGTTTATGATTTATTAAATAAACTTTGGAAACCCGCATTAAAACGAGCTACAACCGAACGTGATGAAATGCAGAAATTAATAAATTCGGAAGGAAACAATTTTAAACTTGAGTCGTGGGATTGGTGGTATTATTCTGAAAAAGTTAAGAAAGCAAAATATGATTTGGATGAAGAACAATTGCGCCCGTATTTCCAAGTGGAAAATGTAATCAGCGGAGTATTTGGCTTAGCAACAAGATTATGGGGAATTCATTTTGAAGAAAGAAACGATATTCCTAAGTATCATCCCGATGTGAAGGTTTTTGAAGTTAAAGAAAAAGACGGAAAACACATTGGAATTTTGTTTACAGATTATTATCCGCGTGCGAGTAAACGCGGCGGTGCTTGGATGGATGAATTTCGAAGACAACATAAAAAAGACGGGAAAATGATTACGCCGGTAATTTATAATGTTGGGAACTTCTCTAAACCAACCGGCGATAAACCTGCGCTTTTAAGCATAGATGAAATTAATACACTTTTTCATGAATTTGGTCACGCACTTCATGGATTGTTATCAAATTGTACTTATGAATCTGTTGCTGCTACAGAAACCCCAAGAGATTTTGTTGAGTTCCCATCCCAAGTAATGGAGAATTGGGCTTTGCATCCAGATGTTTTAAAAACTTATGCAAAACATTATAAATCGGGAGAAGTTATTCCAGAAGAACTTATTAAAAAATTAGAAAACGCAAAATTGTTTAATCAAGGTTTTGAAACTGTTGAATACCTTGCGGCTTCAATTTTAGATATGGATTGGCATACAATTTCCGAAAATATTAATATTGATGTCGATAAGTTTGAGAAAGAATCTATGAGTAAAATTGGTTTAATAAGTGAAATTATTCCACGTTATAGAAGTACATTTTTCCGACACATATTTTCCGGTTCTTACTCATCAGGTTACTATAGCTATATTTGGTCGGCAGTTTTAGATTCAGATGGATTTGATGCTTTTGTAAAATCTGGTGATGTTTATAATTTGGATTTAGCCGGAAAATATAGAAAATATATTTTAGCTTCCGGTGGTTCTGATGATTCAATGGAATTATATAGAAAATTTAGAGGTTCTGATCCAACTATTGAACCATTACTAAATAAAAGAGGACTAAATTAAAATCAAAAATAAAATACTAAAATTGAAAATTCATTCTGAAATTAAGACAGCATTAAGCTTGATTGATGATATTTTTGAAAACTAACGGTTTTATATGGAATTATTAGAAGAATTATATAATAAAATAACTCAAAAATTTAGTCCGCAAGCTTTTTTAGTTTTTTCATTTTTTACTGTAATTCTAATAGGAAGCATTTTATTAATGCAGCCATTTTCTTTGCAAGGCGGAAATATTTCTTTTATTGATTCATTATTTACCTCCGCATCAGCAACTTGTGTTACCGGGTTAACAGTTGTTGATACAAACACACAATTTTCATTTATCGGGAAAATTATTCTTTTAGCTCTAATGCAAATTGGAGGAATTGGAGTAATGTCATTTTCAGTGCTTTTTCTTTTTTTTCTTAAAGGCAAATTTGGAATTGGCAGCAGAGAAATAATTCAAGAAACACTTTCATTTTTTGATACTATTGATTTAAGATCATTATTAAGATCGGTTTTCATTTTTGCAATTACAATAGAATCAATTGGTGCTGTACTTTTAACATTTCGATTTCTTTTTTATTTACCTTTTGAAGAGGCACTTTTTGCCGGAATTTTTCATTCCATTTCTGCTTTTTGCAATGCTGGGTTTAGTAATTTTTCTAATAACCTTATTGATTATCAAGCCGATTATTTTATAAATATTGTTACTATGATTCTTATTTTTCTGGGCGGAATTGGATTTATTGTATTATATGAATTGAAAAATAAGTTTGGAAAAAAATTTTCATTTTCAAAACTTTCACTACATTCCAAAGTTGCAATAGAAATTTCTGTAATTTTAATTTTAATTGGAGCAATTTTTATTTTTGTTTTTGAATATGATGTTTCTATGAAAGAAATGGAGTTACCTACAAAAATTATTGCATCAATATTTCATTCTGTTAGCTCACGAACTGCTGGATTTAATACTGTTGATTTGTATAATTTTTCAATGCCATCTTTGTTTATTTTAATAAGCTTAATGTTCATTGGTGCATCGCCCGCATCAACCGGCGGCGGAGTTAAGACTACAACCATTGCTGTAATTATTTCATTTATTCATTCACGTATAAAAGACTCAAGAAATGTAAATATTAAATTTAATACTTTGCCATTTAGAGTAATTTCAAAAACAATTGTAATTCTAGTTTTTGCGATTACAATAGTTGTAACCTCAGCGTTTCTTTTAACAATTATAGAAATGGAACATCTTCCATTTAATGCAAATGGGGAGAGGTTTATGCAAATATATTTTGAAGTTGTTTCAGCATTTGGTACAGTTGGATTATCAACCGGTATTACACCCGAATTATCTATTTTGGGTAAATTATTAATAATTTTCTTGATGTTTGCCGGAAGAGTTGGTCCTTTAACAATTGCTTCTATAATTGGTTCAAAGGAAACAGTAGATATCAGATATGCAGAAGATAATATTTTAGTAGGATAATAATATGAAAAACATAGCAATTATTGGTTTAAGCAGTTTTGGTTATTATTTGTGTGAAGCTCTTAATGAATACGGCTTTAATCTTATGGCAATTGATCTAAAACCCGATCTTGTAAATCAAGTAAAGCCGTTTGTTAGAAAAGCTGTAATTGGGGATGCACGAGATAAAAATTTTTTAATTCAACTTGGAATTGCTGATTTTGATACTGTTATTATTTCTGTTGGAAGTAAAATGGATACAAGTATTTTAATCACACTTTATATGC
>JBGSKB010000696.1:0-1649 GCA_041741395.1 Melioribacteraceae bacterium | reverse complement strand
TTATTATTAAAAAAAGTATAAATCTATTTGATTTAAATTTCAACTAATAGAATATAAAAATAATTACAAAATCACATTAAAAAATCTTTTTTCCGATTTTAGTTTTTTTAGCAATACTTCTTCACTTTCATATATTTATGCCGGATCCTTTATAAAATTTCTATCTGAAAAATATTCAACAAAAAAAGTTTTAGAATATTATTCAAATCCGGATTTTAATTTTGTATTCAATAAAAATATTGAATTTTTGGAAGAAGAATATTTTAAGCATTTAGAAAAACTTGATCTTGACTTTAATCAACATAAAGCTAATTTTTATTTTGGAAGGCTTCCTTTAATAAAACAATTTTGCGCAAGAGCAAAAGAAAAAGATTTACAAACTGCTTGGGAGCTCTTTAACGAAGAAAAATATAAAGAATCTGAAATATTATTTACAAAAGTCTTTAATTATTCGGATTCTTACGCCGCACTAAATGGTGTTGTTCAAAATAAAATTAAAAGAGAAGACTTCAACTCAGCAATAAAACTTTTGGAAAGTGAAAAGAGTAATTTTCAAAAATCATCTTACTATTATAATATTGAATATTTGCTTGCATTCTTATATGCAAAAACAAAAAATATAAATTCGGCAACTGCATATTATGATAGTTTAATTACTCAAAATGTTAGTGAATTTTATACAAATAGTTCGGTTGTTTACATGACAATCGCGCAGCAAGATACATCCCTAATTTATAAATTTTTAAGTGAGGACGATTCGAGAAGATTAATAGTAAAAAAATTATTAAGTAAAAATGACGACCATATATTTCAATATTATGTTGATCGTTACATATTAAATAATATAAATTCTCTTGATAATTCTGAACTTAAAAGTGAAATGTTAGAAATAGAAAATTTAATAAAGAGTTTTAAACCAAATTCCGATTTATATTTTCTAATAGCAAAGTGTTTTTATATAAATTTAGAGTTTGAAAAAGCAATTAAGTTTGGTAATCTTTCATTGATGAAATCAAGAATTGAGAAAAGAACAATTGTTTCAAAATTTGTTGATAAACTAAATTGGATGAAAAATAATTTTGAAAATTTAAATAGTTATGAATTTTAATGATTTCTTAAATAAAAAAAAATATTTTACTATAATTTCTCAACTTGCAATTGAATTAAATGTAAAGGTTTATATTGTTGGCGGATTTGTAAGAGATTTAATTTTAAATAGAAAAAAAAATGAAGTTGATTTTCTTGTAATTGGTAATGGAGTTTTATTTGCCGAAAAGTTAGCGGAAAAACTGGGGGAAAATAATATAAATATTTTCAAAAATTTTGGTACAGCGCACTTTAAACATGAGAATATTGATTTTGAATTTGTAGGAGCAAGGAAAGAATCATATAAAAAAGAAAGTAGAAATCCTTTTGTAGAATTTGGAAGTTTTGAAGATGATATTAATAGACGTGATTTTACAATAAATACACTTGCAATATCGTTAAATCAAGAAAATTTTGGAGAATTAATTGATAAATTTGATGGATTAAAGGACATCGAAAAAAAAATAATTAAAACTCCTTTGGATCCTAATATTACATTTGATGATGATCCTTTACGAATTATGCGTGCATTCAGATTTGCATCTCAACTCAATTTTTATGTT
>JBGSKB010000695.1:0-2638 GCA_041741395.1 Melioribacteraceae bacterium | reverse complement strand
TAAGGATTTCTTTTAGATTTGAATAGTTCCGCAATTTGCTCCGGTGTTAATCCTTTTTCAATCATTAATTGTCTTTCTCTTGATCGAAAATAAAAAAAAGTGACAATAACCAAACCAATAACAACAGTAATTAAAATTCCCGCTACTTGTCCCATAATCGCTTCATTCATTTTATATCTCCTTAAATTGTTTTTGCAATAGAATTTTATTCTCAATACTTTTGACTATAACATCTAACAAAAAGGTTACACGAAATTTCAAAATCTTTTTGTAACCTTTATTTGTAAGTTTAGTCTAAAATTATAAGATGAAAAAACTTACTGATATAGAAATTATTGAATCTGTCTTAAAAGGGAATGTTAACGATTATTCTCTTATTATTGACAGATATAAAAACAAAGCTTTTTCACTTTTGGTAAATATTTTGAAAAATAAAATGGATGCCGAAGAAGCTTTGCAAGATAGTTTTATAAAAGCATATAATTCTTTAAATAATTTTAGAAATGAATCGCAATTTTCAACATGGTTTTATAAAGTTGTTTACAATACCGGATTAACAATTCTATCAAGCAAAAAACGCAAAATAGAAATGCAAATGGATTCTTTTGAAGATTTAATTTATATTAAAAATGAAGACGATGAAGTTTATTCTATTTCCGAAAATAAAAAAATATATTTACTAAATTTGGTTGATAAATTACCAATACGAAATTCGCTGGTTCTTATTCTATATTATATGGATAATCTTTCAATCAAAGAAGTTAGTGAAGTTTTAGATTTGTCGCTTGTTAATGCAAAAGTACTTTTACACAGATCGAGAAATTTGTTGAGAGATTTGCTAATTCAACATAATTATCAAGAGGAATTACAATGAAAAATAATTTTGATGAACTTATAAATAAATATCTGGATAATGAAATTGATTCCGATGAATTAAATACTGTAAACGATTTGCTAAAAAACAATACGGAATTTAAAACAAAATTTATAACGCAGAAATATATTCATGAAAATCTAAATGAAATTCCTTTACATTCGGCACCAACAAATATTACTGAACTTGTTATGGGAAAAATTATTTCTAAGCTTAGTATTAAAACTCAAAAAAATTATTTTTTCAAAGGTATACTTGCAATTCTTTTGGTTTTTCTATTTATAACATTATACTTTTTCTTTTCTCTGTTAGGCGATCTTAAAATTGTTCAACAAACGGTTTCTTATATAGATTATTCTAAAAATTATTTTCAACCAATAGTTACCTTTTTCAGCAAAATTATTCAAAATGATATTTTCAGAACTTTATCTGGATTATTGGGATTAATAATTTTACTCAGTTTTTATTTTTCACTCAATTCTTTTAAAGATTTCAAAAATAGAATTAGACAATTTTAAAATTCGATTTTCAAAAATTCCATTCTGAAATTCCCTCGATAATTTTGATTATCTTTACTCGTTTAATTTATAATCAAAACTATGAAAATAAAATCCGGATTTGTAACAATAATTGGTAAACCAAATGTTGGTAAATCAACTTTGATGAATGTTTTACTTAAAGAAAATTTATCAATTATTACGAATAAGCCGCAAACAACAAGAAAAAGAATTTTAGGAATTTTAGATGAAGAAAATTTTCAGATAATTTTTTTAGATACTCCCGGAATTTTAAAACCCGAATACTTGCTTCAAGAAAAACTTTTACATTTTATTAGTACTTCAATAAATGATGCAGATATTTTAATAATTATGATAAACTTAAATGAATTTGAATCACAGAAAAAAATATTTGAAGAGGAAATATTCACAAAAATATTTTCTGATAAGAAGAAAACAAAATTACTTGTTATCAATAAAATTGATTTAGGAAATGAAGCAAAGCTAAAAAATGCAATTAAATATTTGGAAGATTTAAAATATTTTCATTCTATTATCCCAATTTCTGCAACTGAAAATTATAATATTGATTCATTGCTAGATTTTATTTTTGAATTTTTACCGGAACATCCAAAATATTATCCGGAAGATCAATTGACTGATGAACCGGAGAAGTTTTTCGTTGCAGAAAAAATTAGAGAAAAAGTATTTGAATTATATAAAGATGAAATTCCTTATTCGGTTGAAATAGAAATTGATCAATTTTTAGAAAGAGAAAATAGAAAAGATTTTATTTCTGCTTCAATAATTGTTGAACGTGATTCTCAAAAACCAATAATACTTGGTAAAAAAGGTTCAGCAATTAAAAAGTTGGGTGAGCTATCAAGAAAATCAATTGAAGAATTTTTAATGAGAGAAGTTTTTCTGGAATTATTTGTTAAGGTAAAACCCAATTGGCGTAAGGATGAAAACATGCTTAAAAATTTTGGTTACACTAATTAAATTAGCAAAATTTGAATAGTTGTCATTCCGGTTTCACTGTTTTTGTGAATACCGGAATCTCATGTTAAATAACTAATAATAAATTGAATCTTAATACGACTAAATACAAATCTGAAGCAATTCTTCTTTTAATAACATTACTTTGGGGAGCAACTTTTGTAATTGTTAAAGAATCATTGAATGATATTTCTTCAATGGCATTTATTGCATTACGTTTTTTAATTGCCGGAGTAATATTAATTCCTTTTGTAATAAAAAAAACTTT
>JBGSKB010000694.1:0-2192 GCA_041741395.1 Melioribacteraceae bacterium | reverse complement strand
TGTTTTTTCAAAAATTTTTTGAGTTCCGTAAAGTCGCCTTAATTCTAATGGCTCATTTGAAACCGAAATTCCCTTAAAATCATACGACTGCAAACCAAAAGCATTTGCATTTCCTAAAATAATATTGCTAACTGTTCTATTGTTCAGAAACGCATATTTCCATCTATATTCTGTTTGATTATAAATAAACTTATTTTGAAATAAAGAATGATTTGTTGTCAGTTGAAAATCGCCGCCAAATATTTCATTTCCCAAACCAAAATCAAATGAATAAAAAGGATTTTCATTTTTAACAAAATTACTGCTAAGAGAATAATCTAAAAATCCACCGGAAAATACTTTTCGTTCTCGCGCAAATTTAATTGGATAGTTTTCTGCAACCACCAAATTTTTGCTCTGCGTAAATTTTTGTTGATTTACTAATCTTTCAACCATTGGAAGCTGATTTACAGAACTAAATTTTACTTCCAGATTTCTTAAACTAACATCAAATTTTCCGTTTATTAAATTTTCAATTAATTCTGGTTTTACAAAAAATTCCACATCGTTTTTAATAAAATCATTTCTTTCAATATTTATTTTTTCATCATTTTTAATTTGATTTAAATTTTTAAAATCAACAGAATTTGTAATTATTGATTCGCTTAAACTTTGTGCGGAAAATTTTTCAACATCAAAATCTTCTGTATGATTTATTTGCATAATTGATAAAATTTCACTCAATGGTAAATAAACATTTCCATTTGTATATTTTGCTAAAATCATTTCATCAATAAATCCGGCATATCTAAATCTTAAAATTAAATCATCAATAGTTTCTTCAATTTGTTTTTTTTCTTCAGCAATTTGAATTGTAAAATAAAAATACTCCGTAAAATTGCTCCATTCATTTCCAAATTTGCTTCTTAATTTCCATCTGTAATTGTTGTAGTTCATTAAGGAGTTTGGATTAAGATTGAAAAGTGTATCGGTCAATTCTTCTTTATGCATTTGAAAATATTCTTCGCCTATAATATTGGATGTGTTTATTCCTTCGATTGTTATTTCATATAGATCAGCATTGAGATTTGCGTTCCAAATTAAACTGTAATTCTTATTTCCAGAATCATTCGGATTAATTATTAAATTATTTTTACTGATTATTGCCGGAGGTAAATTATTATTTTTTTCTTCCTCAATAAAATTTTGCTTTGGTGAATTAACAATAAAATAAACGGTTTTGGAAATTTCACTCCATTTAGTTTTGTTATATGCCTTAAGTTTTAAGGAATATTTCTTTTCAAACTCTAAAATATTTTCGGGAATTAAATATTCATTTTTCTCAACTAAACAAAAGTAAGATGAAGAAAATACTAATTTATTCTTTTTCCCAATTTCTTCAATATAAACCGTATAACCATTTGCATTTGGTGTTTCTTTCCATATAAAAAATGGAGTTAAAGTATTAATGTAAAATAATGAATCGGCACTTGGATATAATAGTTGAGGCGTTTCTAATCTAACTGAATCAACTAAATTCTCATCAATGAGTTTTGTTTTATTCTCATCTGATTGAGAAAAATTATTTGAAAAATAAAATAAAGTTATGGTTAGAAATAAAATTTGAAAATTTCTAAATTGTGAAATCATCCAAATATTTATTTTATGAAAAATTCTCAAGGAATAGTGAACTCAAAACTATTTGAAATATCATTCGGAGGAACCAATTTACTTTCTGGAATATCTTCTTCTTCGTTAAACTTTATTAATAATTTTGCCGAATAGTTTCCGGCTGGAAATTTCTCTTTTGGCAAAACATAATTTCTAACAATATTGTAATAAACTGAAAGATAATCATGCTCTTCTAAAATAATTTCACCTTTTGAATTTGTAACAGTTAAGTTGAAATTTCCAAAATACGGCGAATTTCCCAACTGATTTATTTTATATAAAAGTTGATAAGTTTCCGTTGAATCTTTTATTAAAGAAGAGTTTTCAATATTCAAATCAGTAAAAACAGAATCTGTTCTGTACAAAGCTGTTGTTACTTGATTAAGAACAAATTTTAGTTTTGCAGAAACTCCAGTTCCATCGCTGATTGTTGTATCTTTATTAATTGGTGTTGAAGATGTTACAATTCTCGTCCAATAAGTTCCATTTGGAATTTCTTTTGGCGGTTTTATCATCAAGCGAATAGTTTGTCGCTCTTTTGA
>JBGSKB010000693.1:0-11460 GCA_041741395.1 Melioribacteraceae bacterium | reverse complement strand
GTTACATTCCATGCAACTTCAGTATCTAATCCGCCAATTGCATTAAAACTTAATTCATCAACTAAATCGCCAGCTAAATCAAATATTTTTACATTTACTTTTGAATCTTCAGAAACATAAGTCCGGATATATGTTTCATTTCCATAAACGGGATTTGGCCAATTGTAAGTTCTATTTAGTGGAAAAAATGTTGAAATAAAATTTTCATCGGATGCAGAATTTATTGATGAAGAATTTAAATTATTTCCAAATTTACTTCCCCATTGAACATTGCCGGAAGAGTTGAAACTCCAGTAAAATATTTCATTATCTGAAGATGTTGCGGAAAATAACAAATCATTTTCTCTTTTTACAATTGTGTTTAATCTGCCAACATTTCCGCCAATTGAAATTGGAAATCCGGAAATTAATTTTCCTGTATTTCCAGAGACCGAGTAAATATCGCCATTATCAGTTAATGAAATTATATCAGCAAATCCATCATTGTCTAAATCAACAATATTTGGAGTTCCGGTAAAATTGAATCCATCAATTAGGAAAGGGAAATTTTCAGCTTGCGTTCCCAAAAAATTAATTACTTGAATAAAATTACCTTCATTAAAAACAATAGAATTTTCGCCGGATTTTTTTAGATCTCCAACTGCAATAGATTCAATTTCAAAATTGCCGGAATAAATTTTTACAGCTTGCTGATCTTCTTTTTTATAAGTATAAATTTCATTTCCAATCGTAAGAACAATTAAAATAATATCATTTGATTTGTTTTTTGTTAAAATAAAATTTTTAATTTCTGAGGGAAAAATTATTTCACTTCCGTTTTCAAATTTTATTTTATTTAAACTAGAAGCCGCAATTTGATTTTCCAGAATTGCAATTTGACTAATTTCAGAATCAAACATTTGAATTGTTTCTTCTAAAATTGGAGCGGAATTTAAAACAATATTATTTCTAAAGGATTTTACAAATCCGTTTTCTAATCCAATATAAATAATACTTTCATTTTCATTTAATTGATTTACAACAATTGGAGCCGAACATTTAGCTCCAATATTTAAAATTTGTGATGTGTTTTCATTTCCAAAATAAAAAAGGTTTAACAAGCTATCTTTTGAACCAATTGCCAATTCACCTTCATTATTTTCCACAAGAGCAAATTCAACATCAGTAAAATTTGGAATTAATAAACTGGCAAAATTAATTGTTAGTCCGGTTTCTAGAACAGAGAATGATTTAAATCGATCAATGTTATTTGTTAATTTTAAACTTTCATGTTCTCCAAATCCTTCCATTCTGATTAGAGGATTTATATTTTCCGAACCGAAACTGACACTAAAACTCATTTCATTTCCAATATCAGAAAAGTTAGAAAAAGAAATTAAACTATTTGCACCACTGTTTGAATTTGTATTTGGTTTTGTTTCATTAGAAAATTTATTTTGATATAATTCGGATGAATTACTCGAATACCAAAAATCAAATTCCTCACCTTCGGCAATTACTATATCACCAAATATAGTTTGAAATTCTTCACCAATATCTTGAATTCCATCCGCTTCTTCTAAATCAACACCGCGATTTTTTCCGACATTAATTCTATTTGTTGATAAATTTTCATTTATAATTTTTTCATCAATATGCCAAATTAAAATTCCGTTTCCGGGAGTTGCCCAATCAAATTCATCAACATCTAAAACAACACCTTTCAGTGTATCAATAATTGCGTTATTAAATTCATCCAAATCTTCTTGAAGCGTAATTGTTCTAATTATTCCATCTGACTTGTAAGTAATTTTAGCGCCGTCTTTATTTGCATCACGTTGCCTATTTTCGATAAGATAATACTCAGTTGAGTTAATTGGAATTTTTACAATTTTGTAATGTTCACGATTTAGTGAATAAGCAAGCCGAGTAGCAACATTAATGCTTGGTTTATCAAATCCAAAAGTTACTGGTTCTTCCCATCCTAAAAATATTTTTTCCCAAGCTGATGGTTCCGGTGGGAACAAACCGCCAAATGCAAAAAGTGATTGTCCGTCCATCAATCCAAATCTTCCAATTGCACTTTTACCGGTTTCGGAATCAAACAAATCCGGCAAACCCAAATAACTTGCAATATTTGAAACAATTAATCCATTTATGGAAAGTTCTAGTAAAACTGTCCCGCCAAATCCACTTTCTTCTCTTGATTCAGTTTCGGGAAGAATTGCAGAGTTTGTTATTTTAAATCCATTTGATAAAGTTATTCCTTCAAATTCATTTCCGTAAAATTGCTTGAGTGAATTTAAACTTATATATATTGAAGGCAAATCACGCGGCTCGCCAAGTAAATTTGAGGTTGAAATATCTTTACCGACTCCAGCATGGAATATAACAAATAAATCATATTGCGAAAAATCTAAATCATTATTTTGTTGTTCAGCTAAATTCCAAACTTCAGTTGCAAAATCTCCTAAAATTTTAAATCCTCCATTTTCATCCGGAGAATATTCTCTCATAAATTTAGAAACTTTTACAACTTCCGGAATTACATTATAATTAATTTCAACAATTCCGTTTGAAGATTTGTTAAAATAATTCTGAGCAAATTTTAGATGATCTTCAAAATAATTTTTATCATGCGGAAGCGGATCAATTATTGAACTTCCATAGTCTTTAGAATAAATTGTTCCAAAAGTTCCATCCCCGTAAGTTAATTCAAATTTATCCGGCTGGAATTCCACCATAACTGCTAAAATATTAATACTTTGTGAATCTTTAGTAAAATCATTTTTTTGCAGCGAAGTAAATTTTGGAGAAAAAGTTTGGGCAGATAAACTACCCAAACCTAAAATCAGAAAAGTTACAAAAATTTTGAGATTCATAATTTTAATTATATACCCCGAGGAAATCCTTTACCAACATTTGGTGTAGTTGCACCCCAACCTATGGAAAGCGTAAATCTTAGTGTATCTGAAAGAGGATGCTGTTCACCGTCTTTAAATAAATCTGTTGTAATATAACTGAAATCAAAACCATATAAATCATATCTAATTCCGGCACCAATTGTTACAAATTTTCTATTTCCAAAACTCGGATCTTCGTAAAAGAAACCGGTTCTTAATGCAAATTTAAAATCTTCATCTCCGTACCAATATTCTAATCCTAATGAAGTTACCAAATCTCTTAACTCAGTATTAAAATCATCATCAAACCAAGATGTAAAAATTGCTTCATAAAATTCATCTCTTTGTGAAGCGCTATCTGCTCTATCGACTAAAAGTTTGCTAACATCGGTTGTTAAAGTTAAAGAATTGAAATCATCTTCCATTAAACGGAAAGCCATGCCAAATCTAAAATTTGTAGGAATTGGATCAGCTTGTGATTGATCTATATAATAAATCTTTGGACCAACATTACTTAAATTGAGACCCAAACTAAATTTATTTCCAATATTTCCAATCAATGGAAGTTCTAAATCTTCCGGTCTCCACATTGTTGCAAGATCAAAGCTGATTGTTGTTGAAACTCCCTCACCTTTTTCTTGAGCTGTTGGTTTATCAGAAAGTCTGCTGTGAATAACTCTAAAATTTAATCCTAATCCCCAATCAGAATGTAATTTTGTTGCATAACCTAATGTTAATGCTGCATCAAAAGATCTAAATTCACCTAAAGCAGTTGGTGAATCTTCACCTGTGCGGATAAATGTTCCATAATTCATAAATGTAATACTAGATGTTATACTTCCGTCAATTTCTTCTACGTATTGTCTGTAAGTTAAATAATCATAAAATAAATCATCAAGTCCAAATTGCGGAAGCCATTTGCTATGCGTAATACTTGCTTCTGATCCGGTTAAAAACGCAATTCCAGCCGGATTCCAAAAAATTGCTGATGAATTATCCGCAAGTCCACCGCCGGATTCGCCAACACCGCCAGCTCTAGAATCGGGAGCCAGCAATAAAAATGGTACTGCTGCTTCACCTTGAGCATTTATATTATTCGTAAAAAAGATTAACATTGGCAAAAACACCAATATTATTATTATTTTCTTCATTGAAAATTACCTCCAAATTGATAAAAATTTTTAAACAAGGCGATTTTAATTTTACCTAATAACTGCCATTTTTCCAAGAATATTTTCAGTGTATTCGCCATCTACACTTTGAACAATGAGCTTATATAAATATGTTCCATTCCCAATATTATTATTATCTTCGTCTTTTCCATCCCATTCTAATTTTACAAATTTTTCTTCAACATTTGATGCATTTATTTCCTTAATAACTCTTCCTGCAACAGTATAAATTTTTATTTTTAAATTTATTGCTTCGATTAAATTATGCTTAAAAGTAAAAAATTTATTTGAACTAAAGGTATTTGTATAATTATAAACTTCTCTAACTGCTAATTCATTTCCGTCAACAACTGTAAAATTATTTTCTTCAAATGAAAAATTATTAAAAACATCCCAAGCATTAATTTTTATTTTATATTCGCCGGGTTCCAAAGAGGAAAAATTATAATTAACTTCGCCGGATTTTCCTCCGGAATTTAAATCACCAATAAAATAATTAGTCAAATCAATTGAACTTTGTTCTTCATCATTTAAAATTGCTTCAAGCTTATGACCAATTCCGGTACCGGTTGTATTTAAACCGGTTTCATCAAAAAGTTTAACTCTTAGTTTAAAATTTGGATTTACCAAATAGGAGTTTTCCAATTCATCATCGTAAAGTATTTCAATATCCGGACCTTTACCATCATTTGAATTTGTTGTATCCGTTCCGCCAATTGTTATATTATCCGTATAACCAATTCCATCAAATTCATCGTTAAAAAAATATGCGACTATTTTACCATTTTTATTTTCATAAGAAATATCTTTTGGAACTGTAAAACTAGTTGAAAATTCGCCGTTGTTCACCGAAACTCTTCCTCTAAAAATAACTCCGCCTTGGTCTTCCATATTGTATCTAATGTCTTCAAGATAAATTGTTCTTTTTGAATCAAAAATAGTTATGATTCCTTCACCATTAAAATTACTTGATGAGGAATCTACATCTAAAACTTTTCCGGAAATATTAACTGAGCTTAAGGCTGAAATATTAATTGTTTGAGATAAATCAGAATTATTTACAGATGTAATTTTTAATGGCAATTTGGGAATATTTAATCTTAACGCCGGATCGCAGAAAAGATGGTATTTTTCATCATTTGTATCAGAGTTTTTATTTTTTAACTTAAAATATGCTTTCCCAATTGGAACCGGTAAGCCAAGTGAATCTTTAAGACCTAACATAAAAGTATAAAAATCATAAGTTAATGCAGCATTTTCTCCAGAGTAAACGGGTCTTACCGCAGAAATACCTCCTATCATTCCAGTATTTTCCATTAGAATCATTTCTTCAGTTGCGCTTTGCAAATTTGGATCATCATATTTTCCAAAATCACAAGTGGCGGCAGTTAAGAAAAACAATTCCTTATTTTTTAATTGCGGAATTGAAACAGTCCTTTCAAAAACTTGTTCATGCGCCCATAAATCCGGACTTCCGTGACCAAAATAATTAAAAATTAAGGTGCCGTTATTTATTGCATTAATTATTTCTGTATTACAAGTAGGTTTTCTTCTTCCTATACCGGTATTGATGGTTTGAAAATTGGATAGATAAATTTTCTTTCTATCAAAACTTTTTGGTATATAATTATTTGAAAGAATTTCTGACTGGTTTGTATGCAAAGAAGTATCATCTGTAATTTTACCATCCGCATAACCAGCTAAACCATCATCTGCAAGAAGTGTGATTCTATTTCTCCATAAACCATCATCTAAATTTGTTTCATAATTTATAATTTTATCAACAACTATTTTTGCTTCGTTTATATTTGTTATACTTAATCTTCCGATTCCTAAATCGGCTTTTTTATCATCTCCGGAAATTCTAGAATAAAAATCATCATATGGATATGAATTTATTTCATATAATGATTCTAATTGTTGGAAACTAGGAATAAAATTTTTCCCAACTCCTTCAACGTTCAAATAATCATAATCGCCGTCGCCAAAGAGTAATACATATTCTGGTTTTATCTGCCAATTTTCATAAGCATACTTTAAAAAATCTCTTATTGAAGTAGGGTCTAACAATCCGCCGGAAAACTCTTTATAAATATCTTCAATAAAAACAACAGTTGATGAAATTGGGAATTGTGACTCAATTGAACGATAATTTTTTAATCGTCCTGCTTGATCTTTAAACACAAGAGGAGAAATAATTATATATTTTGAACCTTGCAATTCACCACGAATATTTGAGTTAGTTTCTTTAACGCCTTTATTTGGTTTTTTATATTTTGCGGAATGAACAGCTAAATATTTTGAACTGAATTCTGAATTTTCAATACTTGTAAATGAAAAACTACCGCCGGAAATTTCAACATTAACAATTTTAGGATTTGCAAAATCACTAACATTTATTACCTTAAAATCACTTCCGCTAAAATTATTTCCGTTAAATTTAATGTTGCCATCAATTGGATTTGAGAAAAACAACAATTCATTATCCGTTGCCGTTAAATTTTTATGATATTCAATTTCAAAATAATCTAAATGTCCCTTATCAGAAATTGTTGCGGGAGTAAATGTAAATTTTAGAACAGATCTGTTTTCTGGTAAAGTTCCTTTAAATGTTGCAAAACTTCGTGTTGCTTGCCCATATCTATATTCAATGTAATCAGAAGATGGTCCAGAAATTAATCTTGAAAATATTCTTGTAGAATTTTCATCAATAGTTAATGAATTTTGCTGCCTTGCACCATTTATAAATTGGAAAGTGTAATTTATTGTGCTATCAGAAATAAATTCATTCAACATATTTGTATAAGTTTTTGATTTTGTGGTGCTATTATAATTATCATCAACATAGAGAAGTCCCATTCCCATCAAATTTTGATTATCTTCATCTCTAAATACGTAAGCCTTTGTAGAAGTTTGAATTAAATTTGGCGTAGCTGTTAAATTATTTTGGGTTTCCATTCTTTTACCGGTTATACCACCGTATGTGATCCAATAATAATTTTTTTTGGAATAGTAGTTTTTATTTCTTGTAATTTTGTTTGAAACAATATTGAATTCCCAAAAGTCAACACCTCTTCCGTAAAATAAAATGTAATCATTATCTCCAAAAGTTCCGTCTTCTTCACCGGAAATAAAAATTGCATTTTCAATCAAATCATTTGGTCTTTCCGCAGAAACACTCCAAGGTAAAATTTTTCCACCATTATTGTAAATTTTTATTGTTTTGGGGTCAACAGAATTAACCGGAATTCCAAGCTCGGTTAAATATGCTTTATCAATTTTGTAAATTCCTTCAGTAGGAACTTCAAATTTATACCAAACACCTTCGGCTAAAACGGAATTTTGTGCAGAAACTTTATAAAGGTTTTTATCGCTTCCCCAAAATTTTGCAATTTCTTTATTTAAAATTATATCAGCTGCAAACTCTGAAATTTTATTTCTATTTTGATTAGGATTTGCTGCAAAATCAATTTGAAAAATTATTTTTGTATAAAATTTAATTTCTGATGAAATCGGATCAAATAAAACTGGATTTACAATTATATCTTGAACTTGTGCGTCTCTTATTTTTCCAAATTCACCAAACTCAACAATTTCTGGTTGTTGATAATTATTGTATTCAGAAGATTTCACATAGTTATATTCAACAAAATCATTATTCTTTCCAATGTTTGGAATTGGTTTTAAATTTCCATTAAGAATTTTATAGTTTGAATTTATAATTCGTAAATTATTTGCGAATTCTTGCGGAACTCCAACTGTAAAAACTCTTTTAGGAACTTCCGGCATTCCTTGCAAATTTTCTTTTAAATTACAATTTCTTATTAAAGTATTTCGAAAAGTTTCAAAATTATAAATTGATAAAGTTGTATCATCATAAATTGGTGTGTATTCTATTATAAGCGAGTTGGATGATGACGATAAAATTTTATAATCATCTTGGGCAGCAGTAAAAGCAGATAAAAATAGGAAACCTATCAAAAAGTATTTGTTCACTAACTAATCCCCAAATTAACTTAGTTAAATTAGACTACAAACTTAGATAAATAATTATTTGTAAATCAAATTAAATGGTAACAAATACTCTATATAAATTTCCTTCTTTGAAACTGTTAAATTTTAAGTGACACAAATTAGATAAGTTTGGTACAAATTGTCAAGTCAAAAGATTTTTATCAATTAAATTAACAAAAACTCAAAGCTTATTTTAATTAAATTAATTCTCGATCAAATGTAAAAATTTTTAAGTTAAAAAATGGGGCAAAATTAAAGACCTAATTTTTCTTTTATTCCTCTCATTGCATTTATACAGAATTGAATATGTTCATCGAGTGGAATATTTAAATCTGCTGCTCCGTTAATTATATCTTCTCTTTTAACTGCTTTTGCAAAAGCTTTATCTTTCATTTTTTTCTTAACGGAATTTACTTCAACTTCATCAATTTTTTTATTTGGTCGTACTAAAGTTACTGCGGTTATAAATCCGGATAATTCATCACATGCATACAAAACTTTTTCAAGTAAACTTTCTCGCTTTACATTTGTATGATCAGCGTGAGATAAAATTGCTCTTGTGAAAATTTCAGAAAATCCTTTTTCCTTAAGAATTTTTTCTCCTTGAGAAGGATGATCTTCCATAGATGGAAATTTTTCATAATCAAAATCATGAAGAAGTGCGACGTTTCCCCAAAACTCAATATCTTCATTAAACTTTTTTGCATATTCTTTAACACAAGCTTCGACTGCATAAGCATGTTTAAGCAAACTTTCGTTCTGAGTATATTCTTTTAAAAGATTAAGACAAAATTCTCTGTTTCGCTCCATTTATTTTTCCCTCAAAAAATTAGAACTTGGACAATATTTTTCAATTATACAATTATTACATTTTGGTCTTCTTGCAATACAAATTTTTCTTCCGTGATTTATAAACCAATGTGTTGAATTTACCCAATCTTTTTCTGGTAAAAGTACTTTTAATTTACTTTCAATTATTTCCGGATTTTTTGATTTCACAATTCCTAATAAATTAGAAATTCTATTTACGTGCGTATCAACTGCAATTGCCGGAATGTTGAATGCATGGCCCGCAACAACTGATGCAGTTTTTCTTCCAACTCCGGGTAATTGTGTAAGTTCATCAAAATTTTTTGGTACTTGCGAATTATATTTTTCAACAAGAATTGTACAGCAAGTTTTAATACTTTTTGCTTTTTGTTTATAAAATCCGGTTGAGAAAATATATTTTTCCAATTCACCAATATTTGCATTTGAAAAGTCTTTTGCGGTTTTAAACTTTTTAAATAAATCTTTTGTTACAATGTTAACTCTTGCATCCGTACATTGTGCACTTAAAATTGTTGCAATTAGTAATTGTAGCGGATTGGAAAACTCCAATTGCGGTTTTGTATTTGGGTATTCTTTTTTTAATATTTCAAATATTGTTGCAATTCTATTCTTTTCTTCACTATTCATTTTAGAAATTTCTTTTTCAATAATGGCTTTTCTAAAAATAACATTTTAAGTAATTTTATTATATGAAAATTCTATATGCAATTTTTATTTTACCGATATTTTTATTTTCACAATCGTTGCAATTTGTAAATGATTTTGGAAATTTTCAAAATGCTTCTGCAATTGATATTGATTTATCAAATAATTTTTTTGTTGCTGATTTAAAAACCAACACAATTTCTAAGTTTGATTCTACCGGAAAATTACTAAACAATATTGGAGGATTTGGCTGGGATCAATCAACTTTTGATGAACCAATTGATATTATAACTAATACACTTAGTTTATATGTTGCAGATAAAAATAACAATCGAATACAAAGATTTGATAAAGATTTAAATTTTTTATCGGAATACTCTGGAACAAATTCACAAAGTGAGATTCAGTTTGGTTATCCAATTTGTATTGATATTTCTAACATTGGTGATTTATTTATCTTAGATTCAGATAATAATACAATTTTAAAATTTAATTTGTCGGGCGAATTTTTACAAGAAATTGGCGGAAACGATGCGGGAAATTTTGCAATAAATAATCCAAAAAGTTTTGCGATTGATAATTCGAATAATTTATATGTTCTTGATGATCAATTAATTAAGGTTTTTGATCAATACGGAAATGATCTTTTCTATTTTAAAATAGATTTTGTTGCTGATAAAATAAAATTTGATGAACAAAATTTATTGTTTATAAATGAAAATCTAATTAGAATTTTAGATGTGTCTGAAAGAAAGACAATTTTTGATTTTTCTAATTTCCCAAATCTTGAAGATGAAAAAATAATTGATGCAAAAATTATTAAGAATCAACTCATTGTGCTTACTCAGCACCGCATTATTAATTATTTTATCATAAAATAATTTTGTTTAATATTAAAGTTAATTCGTTCAATTTATTTTTGTTCATTATTATTCTTATTTGGTGTTTAGGAATTTTAGATGAACTTCTTTTAGATCTTTTCCCTTCATTATTTTATTTATTTCCATTTTTAAAATATAATTATTCAATTGTTTGTCACACTCAATCTGATAAACTTTTAAATTATTTTGGTTATCATACTTTAGTTTGTTCAAGATGTTCGGGAATTTACTTTGGCGGTTTGATAAGTATAATTTTAATCCTTATTGGCTTCGAGAAATCAGTTTCTACAAAACAATTATTATTATTTTCAATTCCACTTTTTCTTGATGTAATTTTTACAACATTAAATATTTATCCATACAATCATTTGCTTTCGTTTGTGACTGGATTACTTTTAGGTTCAATCGGTTTTTCATATATTCATAAACTAATTTTAATTTTATTCATCAAACAAAAAGGATAATTTTGAAAAAATATTTACCGGCTTTGGTTGCCGGATTTTCTGCAGGAGTTTTGCACATTGTACCAATTGCAAAATCATTAACATGTTGTTTGGTGGTTCCGATTGCGGCTTATTTTGCTATTACATTAGCGACAAAATCTGAAAATATTATTGGAAATTTTAATCTCAAACGCGGTGCAATGTTAGGATTTTTAACCGGTTTATTTGCTGCTTTTTTTGGCAGTTTCTTTGATATTTTCATAACATTTTTAACAAGAAGCAACGATATTCTAGACGCTTTTAATGAATTAAATAATATGGTAGATAATTTTCCGGTTACGCAAGAAATAAAGGATGAAGTATTAAATTTGATGCAAAATGTTGCAGATTCAATTAGAGAAAAAGGATTTTCATCATTATATGCAATTTCAATAATTTTTAATAACTTGATTGTTGATTCAATATTTGGATTAATTGGCGGTTTAGTTGGAACAAAATTTTATAATTCTAAAAAGTCGGGAATAAAATCATGATAATTGTTTTCATTTTTTTATTGCACATAATTTTTGTTGGATATGTTTTTATCAAAAAA